>NZ_JBLYNS010000153.1:0-10855 GCF_049310205.1 Endozoicomonas sp. ALC013
ATTCCAGAAAAACACTGATCGTGCACTGGCCACCCTGGGCTTTATCACCCTGGGTCTGGTGCTGGTGGGGTACCCGCTGTACCTGTTCTGGCTGGGGCAGGTTGATCTGTTTGCTAATCCGCTGGGTCTGTTTGACTACCACGGTCGTCTGATGCTGGCCCGTCTCGGTCTGTTGTTTGCCGGTCTGGGCGTTTGGGTGATGGCTGCCACTCGTGGTAATAACTCATCGGCAGGTCTGGCAGGGGTGAGTACCGTCCTGGTGCTCACCGCTGAACTGTGTGGTCGTATCTTCTTCTATGATCTACATCTGTCGTCTATGTGATCAATATAATTATTATGTAAGCGAGTAAATGCAGGACACCTGCAGTTATAAGCACAATAGCCTGAAAATCCCTATACAGGGCTTTTCAGGTTCTGCTGGTTCTTTTTACCCTCAACTGTTCACCGGTTTTCTCTCCAGAAACTTCGCTTTAGACGTTTCAGGTTGGCCGGTTCCAAACGCTGGTCTTCACCGACAAGGCATTCAGAACCGATGCACACCTTCATTTCTCCGCCTTTGGAGATCACAGAGGGTTGAGGCGCAATGGAGCGACTGTTCAGTATCATTCTTCGACCGTGTGAGCCCATATTCTCCATAACGGATACATTCAACACGCTAGTACCATCCTCAATATTCACGGCATAAAAATAATTGAGCCCGACGCCCGGATTACAGCTGTTAGAGGACATTTGAGGAACAAAAGAGCTAAACAGCAGCATGCCATTGATCAGTGAGGCCCGGCCCAGGATTTTCTCGCCGGGATCTTCCAGTCTCATATACCAGCCAGCAGCTCCGCTCAAAGAGCCCAGTGCCGCATTTTTATCCCACTGGTTACCGTGTTGAATGATGTTGGAGGTCGCATCGTACAGTGACCACTCAGTAATGACCCCACCGTTGGCATACCGGTAAGTGGTCGGCTTGTTAAAGATATTGCGGTCACGAATTACATACATACGATCCTCCACCGCCGTATTCATGGGGCTGGGGCGGGTACCGCTGCCTATGGCGATATTGAGATATTCGCGATTGCTGTCAACGGCTACAGTGGGTGCCTCAAAAAAACGCCGGGCATCCACTTCAGACTCGCCTGCCAATTGGGCAATCAGACCACCATTGGCGAAATTCCAGGACCCGGTGTTATCGGGATTGATATCAATACGGAACACCTGACCGCCAATATCCACTGCATAAAAGTAATCGGTCAGGCCATCCTGGTTGATATCAACCAATGTCAGATCTGCCGGAATACTGTATTCCATTTCCGGGATGCTCAGGTTACCGTTTTTGCCGGCATGCCAAAGCATTTCACCGGAATAGGCATCGACCATATATATTGCCCGGCCTATGTCGTTTTCCTCAATTTCCGCTTGCTGGTCAGCATCTTCGTCATAGCCCCCGCCAAACAGCAACACATACCGTTCAGACCCCTGCCACTTGACCTTCGTTAACTGCGCCTTTGACCAGGTTTGTCCCAACTCCGAAAAGTCGGGATTTCTGGATGGATCGTCGTCAGCCTTGTTATTGGAATCCACATCCCCTTTGATAACCCATCTAAGCTTCGGGGTATTCCGGTTAGTGACGTCCAGAGAATAGATATTACTGCCTCCCCTGCGCATGGTCAGGAATAAGTAGGCATGCCCATGACCGTCCGTTATGTTGCCATCGCCGTTCCAGTCCCTGAAAAAGACAGTTATCGGTCCATCCATGCCATATATTTTGGCTCTGCCAGGGTCGGGCTCCGGTGGTGGAGCTGGCCATTCATGCCTGGGCCTGATATCACAAACAGTGTCGCCGACCAAGTGTGGAAAGTTGTAATGCCATTTACAATATTCAGGATGTGCACACCTTGCTCTTGACCAATCCCAATCGCATTCATCATCGTTCGTGGGTGTCGGGGGGATAAGACGACAACTCTCGCTCAGGTTTAAATCTCCCCACTCAAACCTTTCTTCACAATAACGGGCCGGCACACAGGCACCGGGTACCTGGTAATTCCACACACACTGTGAATCCGATGTTGGCGCACCGGATATCGCCGGGCGAACCGTCCCCTCCCGGTACATTCGCAGGTTGCCCAGCAATTTCTTGGGAATGAACGAGAAAGTAGTGTACCCACTGGTATCCACAGCATGGAGAAAACCATCATTGGTGGTAAAAAAAATGGTTTTATCCACATCACCATGCCACCCCCAGGGGTTATAAGTAACAATGACCGGCTGAGTATGAATAGGGTCACCCATACTGAACCGTGGTTCTATCAACACACCATCGCCATCGTCGTCATCAATATCAATGCCCCGTGCCCACTGCAGCAGCGATATTTTCTCCAACATACCAGTAACGCCCAGAGTACCGTCAGGAAAAGAAACAAAATTGCCTTCGTTGACCCTATTCGAATCGCTTGACAGCTCCACATCCCTGTCGCCAGTTAAATTGGTATAAATCGGTCGCGCCGGATCCAAAAGCGATGCAGCCCCACCGGCTGTAACGACTTTACCATCCGGTGCAGCGCTCCAGATACTCTGGGCATTGTCAGAAAAAAAGCCAGTCACCGGATCAATGGCCAGATTCCCGTTGGCATCATATATCTGATTATCATCACCCAAACGGTAACGTTTCAGGTTGCCCGTCCAGTCTGGTCCGGAGCTAGGGGCAAAAACGGTGTAGTAAAGTTCATCGGTGGACTCAAGGGAGTTAAACGCATTGACGGGGACGGTCGGTGAAGCAAATGAGGTGGATTCCGAATTGACCCGAACCATAATATCGGCAAACGCCTGACTCAGCTGGTTAGCATCCTCTGCCCGGTAGTACTTCCCGTTACCGGCCCTGACGGAATTGGACAGTACATCTGACGACCATTGATCCATTTCACCAAAGCCAATAACGCTTAATAAGACGTTCTGGTCGCCATTAAAACCGCTGTGAATATCATGATTGGCCATATACCAGATAATTTCATTAAGGCATTGGTGACAATCGTGGTACAAATGACTTGGTATGGTCTTACCCGCGATCATCCGCTCAATGTCAACATCAGCACTGGTATCATAGGAAGGTGCGCCATCAGTCAGCAAGATGATATTGTTCTTTTGGCATTCTGTGACAATGGGGGAACGATAATTCGCGCCTGGATTCCAATAGGCACGGAAATCGCTGCCAAAGGGGTTCGACGCGAATTTTGTGTACTGCCCCGAAAAATAAAGGTAGGCTTCATACAACGTTTCAGCCATTGGTGAAAAGCCGTTTGGAATCAAACTATCAATGGCATCCATAGCCCCCTGTCGGCCCGTGTCAATATCTTCAGATGCGAATATAACGCGGCCGCCCTCATCATAGTTAAATCTCATTACACTGATGTTGATATTCTGTGCATCACTGATAAAGTCCTTGGCCACTTGCTTGGCTATATCCATGCGGGAGGGGCCAGAATACTGACAATTCCCAAAAACACCACATACCTCGGGCCTCGCGAACATGCTCGCTGATGTATCCATAATCAGCATCACATTGGGCTGGGCTCCAGTGGGAAGGTCGGCAACAAACAGATCAATATCATTTGCCGCCAGTTCACAAGATAAAATCAGGGAGAGCAGAAAACACGCTGATGTCCTTAACCATCGAGAGATGGTCTGCGAGTATTCTGAATATTCATATTTTGAATGATCGTTGCTAAACATTCCTGACATTTTTATCCACTGTTCTGTTGTTATGCCCAGCCAATGCTCATATCTACGAAGGGTGATACTTTTATCAGGCAATAGCAGAATTGACAGTTCCTTACTCCGGTGCCGAACCCTGCGGTGGTGTGATCAACAGAACTTGCAAGACTTGAGCCGTATTTTCAATCCAGATCACCAGCGCAGGCTGCTCCGGGGAGTCCCGGGACTCCTGCAAGTCCTCCAGGTCCCGCAAGTCCTGCAAGGTTGCCTTCTGACTACCACCACCCAGTCTGCCCACTTGCAACCGCTGGTCAAAGACCAATCGTTTTGGCAGACAGGTTGCACAGGGGTAGGCCCAGATCAAGCCACTGGACTCATTGCGAAATTCAACTTCTATCTTGCCGAACTCCTGGTCAACTTGCCTGCCCGCTGCGTTGCCATGGACCGCCAGGCATGACAGCCATATTCCTGTCATGGCAGCCAATAGCCAGTAGCGGACATGACTGTCATGGTGTTTGCTCAGTAACATAAATCTCCCCCATGCTCTGGCCTGACCGGGCAAACTTCATTGATGGCATTGTTCTCTATCTGGTAAATCAGACCAGAACACTGACTCCCAGAACCAGCTTCTTCCCACTGACGGCAGCAGCCGTCATGTACTGATCAATATCGGCAGTCCCCCCGGAAACAACACCATTAAGCACCTGCAACCGTGCCAAGCCATGCACCGGGGCAGCGGCATTATTTCCTGGCCTGGCGGAGATATAGGGTGGCCTGTTTATTCAGCCAGTTGACCGGTTGCTGGTTGTTCCTGAAGTGCAGGGGAGGGTTTATCAATGCGTTCAATACCCCATTGCTCCAGCTTTTCTTTCCATGTTTTTCGAAAATCCGATGAAGTCTTGATCTTTCCCAGTGTCAATAGAGGTTGAGGCATTTCTTTTCTCAGACACTCGCCAACCAGATTCATAAACCATGCGGAGTTTTCAGCGGCTTGTGCAAGGCTGTCAAACCCTTTAAGACTTTCACCAAGGGCGTTCAAGTGCTGAAGGTCATCAAGCATTGATTCCCGCACTTCCTGCTCCCGCGCGTACCGGGAAGCAAACAGTCGTGACTTCATCAATCCACCCGATCGACAGGTTTGCAGTGCAGGTTGATCCAGTATTTCAGTCGCTTCAGACAGTACCTCCTTCACGGAATAATGGTCTTTAAACCGAACCAAAGGGCGCTGGCGCTGATCCGATGGAACGGGAAAACTTTCCCATATTGAAGCTATGTATTCCTGTAGCTTCTGATTCTTGAACTTAAGCGAGTTCTCTTCAGCCACCAGCATTTCCAGGCTGAGTTTTTCAAGGTCATCAGCGGTGCTGGCAACACGAAATTCCCGATAATCGGACAACCCCACAGGCTCTTGCCAACAGGAATCAAAACGAAAAATCTCTTCAGCAACACGCTTGGTTATTGTGCATTTCTCAACTGCGAGCCCATTCTCCTGGCGCAGTCTCTGAATGTTGCCCGCCAGCTCTTTTTTTAAATTTTCTTCTTTTAGTTTTTTTTCTTCCAATGCTTTGTTTCTTAATCGTTCCTCACTATCGGTGCGTTGAAATTGACTGACGCCGGGAGGGCTGTTGTTATCACAAGCCGTCTCAGGCTGCACTGACGAATCGGCAATCCCCGGGGCTTTCATATGCACTGACCAGGTTCTTTTTGTCATTGCCGGAGACAACGACAAACCCAAAGGCTCAAGACTTTTTATTAATTCCTTTGCTAATTTTCCACCCGCCCCGTGCCCTTCCAGTAAACTTGCTATTTCTTCTGCAAATGCTTCAAATGTTGGCCGCATGTGTGTCACTGTAACGGAAAGCTCGTCCTCAGTGCTTTCCGACAGTCTGAAGACAAAATCTTCCGGGTTTCCTGCCAGATAACCCATAAGATATTGGTAATACTGGCAACCCTTCTGCACATAGGCATTCAGGGCGTTTTGATAGTGTCGGGCAAATACAGGGATGTTTTTCCTGTACACACTTTCAGCAGTTTCAGAGTCGAGGTAGTTCTTACTGGCAAGTTTCCTGAGTCTTTGTTCGCCAGCCTCCCGGAGTTGTTTCAATGGCTGTTTCAGTGCTGACGACCCTGTTATTATGTTGTCCTTGTCTTGTGCCCGCTTCCTAGCAGCTGACACTGCTTTTGCTATCTTGCCCTTAAATAGCCCTTTACCCGGTTTCGATTCCCCACCTGATTGAATATCCAGCATCGGTGTAGACATATTTGCACTTGATGCCGCCTGCTGACTGAGTGATAGGTTATTCATAAACTCCGGACTCGTGAATGCACAATAATTATTATCAGCTTCAATTATTATCAGTTTCGCCTGATCAAACCCTGATCATCGGTAATCAAGATAGTCAGAAAGAAAGAAAACGCCCATATTTTCCCGGCAGACAAACTCTTCAATCAGGTTGATCAGGGTGCATGAAGGTAAGTAGTTAACCAAATGAAATCGTATTTTCTGACTAAGTGGACAGTCGCTCCCGGCAACTGCTCCTGCGTTGCTCTAGCTCCTGCATCCATGCAGTCGTGCGGCGTTACAACTACGGTCACATAGCTACGGCTATGCTCCCTACGTTGTGCCTTGCATAGTAACTGACCACTTAGCCAGAAATATACGATTCCATTTGGTTAACTACTTAAACGTAATCATCATTTCAGGCTTAAACGAAACTAAAGAGGCAGGGATAATGAACTTTGACTATTAGAAATTGTCACAAAGTGCGTTGATACAAATTTAAGATCAACTTTAAAAACAACAGTGGAGTCATTTGTGGATTCAGTCAATGCACCAGCTACAGCGACCAAATCAAATTTTCAATGCCCTTTTTGCTTAGAAGATGATTTGGAAGCCCGGTTTAATGATTTTGTCGTGACCCATTGTTGCAAACAACCCTTTCACTTCGATTGCATGGAACAGTGGAAAGCCAATGAATTAAGCATTCAGGGCAGGGAGGCCTGTACGGTTCCCGTCAAACCATGCCAGACTTATTTGAGCTGTATGCATTGCCGACAGAATGCCCTGCCTGTCGTTAATCTGAACACCCTGGCTTATAGCAATAGCCACAGCACCGGTTACTGTTTACCGGATCTTGCTGACTTTCTGAAAAAGCGTACTAACAGTCGGCAGGCAAGCTCATCCGAAAACGATCAGGGTGGCGCAGAGGGGAGCAATAACAGCACAACAACAATGGCAAGCGGCTCAACGAGCTTGCCAGCAAGCTCAGTTAATGATGCGAGTATCAGGGGCAGTGAAGACCATATCATTCCTGATTTACCGACCCTGGTCAGTCAGGGGTTGAAGCGCCGTCATGAAGATTTGCGCTCTGGAATTGAAGAGCTACTGGCAGTTCAGGCCTGTGTCATTGGCGATCAGGACATGCTTCAGGAGATTGCACAGCAAGCTCCGCATATTTTTAGCACCACTCAGGAAACTGTCCTTTATCAGGGACCTGTACCTCTGGCTCTGGTGGCTGCTGAACATAATCATGAAACGTGTGTTAAGAAGATGGCCGTTAACCCGAACATGTTTCGACAGTCACTGACGCATGCCCTGGAAGACAATGATGAAGGCACATTGGCAATGCTGATCAGGAGCGATAAATTGGGGTTTGCCGATTTGCACCTGCTCCGGGCAATTGAACGAAAGGACAAGAAAAAGGCGAAATCGCTGTTGGCCGCTGGCGTTGATCCCTATCCGATAGCCCAAAATGTCATTAGGGCTGACCACAGCCCGGCAATGATAAATTTCCTGCACAGCATCGGACTCAGTGGTGGCAAGATTGTTCTCATGGCCGCAAAGGCAGGGAACAGGGTGCTGCTAGGTGATTTTAAGGAATCGTCTGAGCTTCGCAACATCATCAGGGATGGCCATTTCATTGAGGCCATAATCCTTGCTGCACAACAAGAACACCGCGGCGCATTGCGGGAACTGACAGCGTTTGTGACGCTGACAGACGCGCTGTGCATCTGTGTCCGTGCGCATAATGAACCCGCCATTGCTGCGTTGCTCAAATCGGGGGCGTGTTTGGTGGATGCCATGGTGCAGGCCGTTTCTAAAAGTCAACTGGAACTGTTTGAACAATTACTGGCCAGGAACATAGATGACGGTGGTCACTATTTAAGGCTTGCTGCACAAAGTGGTGATGAAGGACTGGTACAGGCCCTGCTCAATGCCGGCATTGATGCCAGTGGCGGGGATGGTCAGGCTGACACGCCACTGGTTATAGCCACACGCAATAGCCATGCCAGGGTGGTCAGTATGTTGCATAACGCTCTGGGGCCTGACCAACGAGTCAATATTATTGTCCGGTCGACCAGGGAAGGGACTGAAACGGAATTGCGATCACTGCTGGCTTCCTACCCGGGGGCGGGACAAATGTTCCGTGAGATGCAGCGGGTCATTAGTTATTTGCGTAATCAACCTGGCTACGGTGAACCGGCTATCAGACGGCTGTTAGATAAAATGGATGTCGGTAAAACAGTGACCATTCTTTCTGAAGCCCTTAAGAATAACGATGACAAAATGCTGGCAACGCTACTGGCGGTCGGGGTCGATCCTAATATCACTGATTGCAATGGCTTGCCTTTGCTGCACGCTGCTGCTGACAGAGGAGACCTGCAGATGGTTCAGCTATTGCTGGAGAGGGGGGCAATAGCTGATCTGCTGAATATGGAAGGGAAAACTGCCTTTTCCATTGCTGTCCGAAAAGGCTATAAGTCGATCGCTAACCAGCTGATCAAAGCGACAGGTGGCGTAGATATTGAAAGTGAAGTAACCGCAGCGGTTGGTCGGGCAGACGTTGAAATGCTCAGGCCTTTGCTGGGTATAGCTGACCTTGGTGGCACAAAGTTCCGGCAACTGTTCCGTCAGGCTGCTGTGAGTGAACAGCGTCAGGTGGTCAGTGTCTTCGCCACGCAAACAACCTTCAGCGTTGAGATTGCCTTTGCCATGGCGTTTGGCGATAACGAGTTGAAGGTGGCTGATGAATTTCTCAAGGCCGGTATGGATAAAAGCCGTTGCTGGTCGGCGTCGGGTTTGCTGATAGCGGCAGCACGCAAGGAGGAAGAGAAGGTTAAAATGCTCATGCACAATGGTATTGATCCTGCTAATGACATTAAACTTGCGGCACAAGCCCGGGAAACGGAAGCCCTGTCAGTACTGCTATCGTCTTTTGATGATATTGAAGCAAGAAACAGCCAGGTTAAGGCACTGATTTTCAGTGAGGTGGACAATCCGCCAGTGCTCTCATCGCTGGTGGATGTTGAGCGTGAGTCCGGAGCTGCTGGTCTCAGGACTATCCTGGTGTCGATTTTGGCCATGAGCAAACAAGTCCGTACCGATCTGGAGAGTGTGCTGACAGCAAAGCAGATCATTTTGGCTGAGGACAGGGATGCAAACAGAAAGGGGAAGCCGGAAGATTCCCCCGCCCTTAACCGACAGGGAGGCAGGCAGCGGGATATAGTTGAGGAGCCGCCGGGTCATGGCAATGTGAGGATAAAATCCTGTGATGATGCTATCAATGACCATCAGACTCATCTGGAAAGGAATGAAGCTGTTATCCGGGCATTGATTCGCGCCGGAGCCGATCTTGATATCACCGACGAGACCAGGGGCTCTCTCCTCTCTCAGGCAATACAGGAGAACTGCCATGACAGTGTCCGGTCCATTCTGGCTTTCTTGACACGGTCAGGCCCGACTGCCAACACCCCTGCTGCATCGAGCCAACACTCCGGTGGTTACATCAACAGAGATCTTTCAAGGGTATTGACCGATGCTTTGGTGTTGGCCATTGGTCTGGACCGGCAGCCAATGGTCAAGCTGCTGCTGGACGCGGTGCATGGGATGAAACATGTTCAATGGGATCTCTCCCGGCTCAATGGCACTAGCGACCTCCTGCTTGGTGTTGCCCAAACGGGAAATATCGATCTGTTGCGAGAACTCTGGCAACTGGGTGTCCGGGCTACCCCGAGTCTGATTCGGATTGTGCAGCGTGTAGACGAGAACAAGCTGCACCAGTTTGTCAGGGCCGGGATTAAACTGAACGCTGCGGATGTTGGCAGAGGTCTGCATCCGTTGCTGCTGGCCGCCATTATGTTCGCTGAAAATAGCTTTACACGAGTGGTGCGTTCCATTGTCTCGATCACTGACAATGTTGACGACGTTATTTGTGACCAGCAACTGACATTACAAGAATCGGTGCGGTCAAAGCTTTGGCAAATTGTGGCTGAACAGCATGACCGCATAATGAGTGTGCTGGTTCGCGCTGCTGATGGAGGAAATCACCGACTTTTCGAGACACTCGCGGGCAACCAGGAGATGGCGGATCCCCTTGGCCGATGCCTGAGCGATGCGGCACGCCGTGGCCATCGCAAGGTGGTCAGTGAACTGATCAACATTGATGTTGATATCAACTCCGAACCGGAGGTATTTCTGTATGACGTAGCCCTTGAGCATCCCGATATTGCCAAAATGGTGGTGAACTATTGGGCAGGAAAAGCGAACAGAAATCTCCCGGTTATTGTCGAGTCAGCGCTTACTTTGGCAACAGAGAAACTGACGGAGCAGCCCAGTGCTGATCGGCAGCAGACAGAGCAACTTTGTCTCTTTTTAAAGGGCTTGCTGGGAAACACCGTGCCCTCTCAATCGACAGACTATCAAAAGCCCTCTGGCGTAAAAAGGCACTAATCCCCATACAACCACCAGAGCCTCCCTGGCTCCGGAGGCTGTTGTTATATAGATAGCCAAAGCGGCTTAAGGAACTTCATCCTATTTGTCTGGTTTTGCGTAAACGCTTTGGTAACACTTGGGTCGCTCTCTCTGCTGCTCCTGATAAGCGGGTTCTCTGCGAACAACCCTTTCGAGCTCAGCGGTAAAAGCCTGTTGCGAACGATGGTAATGCTCCTTGCTGACATATCCCGAGTCCATGCAAGCTTTTATTTCTTCTAACTGCGCCTGTCGTCTGGCAAGACGGCTTAGTATTTCAGTAAAAAGATCAGCGACGGTTTTGTCATCGGCCCCGTTGCGACGGACTCCGTTGAGTTGTTCCAGCAATTCATCCCGTTTATTTGCCCATTTGGTCGGCTCGGCCCACACGGCTTCTGCTATGACGTA
>NZ_JBLYNS010000154.1:0-10793 GCF_049310205.1 Endozoicomonas sp. ALC013
ATTTGCGGCGTATTGTCAGGCAGCAGTGATGATCAAATATTTTTCCATCAGCTCATCCTGAGTTTCTTCGCAGTCCGGGTTCTTCGGAATACAGTCTACCGGGCACACCTGTTGGCACTGAGGTTCATCATAATGGCCAACGCACTCCGTGCACAGCAGTGGGTCAATTTCGTAAATTTCTTCCCCGGGTGAAATAGCACTATTCGGGCATTCCGGTTCGCAGACGTCGCAGTTAATGCAATCGTCAGTAATCATTAAAGCCATAGGCTCCTGGCTACCTTTCAGCTTGTAAAAACAAATGAATAACGGACAGTATCTCAGTTTCCGTTGAACTTATCTGTCAGTGCTTTCTGAACACATGGTGATACAAACTTGGAAATATCCCCATTCAGAGAGGCTATTTCCCGAACCAGTGTAGAGGAAATATAGGAGTATTGCTCTGCTGGTGTCAGAAAAAGGCTTTCCACTTTGGGTGCCAGCACCCGGTTCATATTGGCCATTTGAAATTCATATTCAAAGTCAGAAACGGCTCTTAACCCCCTGAGAATAACCTGGGCCTGCTGCTCCGCCACAAAACTGGCAAGCAGAGAGCTGAAGCCGGTTACCTGAACATTTGGCAGATGAGCGATGGATTCTTTGGCCAGATTGACCCGGGTTTCCAGATCGAACAGTGGCTTTTTCTTGGGGCTTTCAGCAACGGCAATAACAATGGTATCAAACAGCTTGGCCGCTCTTTCAACAAGATCCATGTGACCCTTGGTAATAGGATCAAACGTACCAGGATAGATTACCTTGATCATTAAAAATGACTCTCCGGCCACAAATCCAACAACTGATCAGAGATACAAAACATTTCAGGAGTTCTGCTGTTTACCAGAAAACTGTCTTGTAATTTGCTGGACAGACTCCCGTTGACGTCATTCACTGATCTGCGAATATGTCGACCTTTTTTTAGTAAAAGGGCATGTTAACGAAATAGTCAAAAGGGTTCAAATGATCAGCGTTCTGGGGCACTTAATGTTGAGGATATGAGAATTTTCAGAAGTTATGCGTTTATATAGTCATTGCGCTGGAATGGTTATTAAGTGTACAGATTCATGTTAAAAGTCTGAGAATGTTAAACTGCAATGCGAACTTAAACAGTGGGTAGAGCATACGACTGGATTACCCTGACTGACATATTATCTCTTTATTCAGCTTGACAAGCCCTGGCCAGGGCCTTGCCGCAGCACGATGAACGCACACCTGTTTGTCAAACATAGTTTGTCTGTGAACCCGGACAGAAGGGACACGCTAACCCCGTGGTTGATTTCTTCCCGGCGATATCAGGCTGTAAAAATACTGGAGGGTCACTCTGAATGCCGTTGCCTGATAATAGGAACGGATTCATCAGTTCTGGTTGGGACTGAACAGGCGTTGTGCAGTTAGAGTTAGCATCTAAACTTTCTGCTCCCAATAAAGGTGGTGCCGATGGTAGCTTCAGGCTCTGTTGCTGCCCATTGGCAAGGGAGTACTGTTTGGTACAGGTGGTGATCTGTCGCTGCCGAAGCTTGACGCACTCGCTACCATAGCAGGCAATAAGATAACAGGTGGTGAGGGTTGCACCAACACCACCGCCAGCATATGCACCGGCCAGTAAACCCATTTCGCCGCCGCGAACGCAACCTATGAGACCACCTAAAAGGCCAGAGGGAATTGTGCTCATGACAATCGGGCAAGCCCATTCGTTAGAGAAGTCATCTGGACAAGTACAGGTGTAATCCGATGCCCGTTGGGCAAATTGTTTAACGGTTGTTAACGGTAAAGTCAGTGCATTACATGGATTCATGCTGCGTATTTCCTCAAAATAGAAGCTGCTTCCACCCCATACTCTGTTGGCAGTTAACCTGACAGAAAATTGGTACTTTACTTTCAGACTGATTTATCCCGCAAAAGTTCCTATGTCCTGAGTTGCATAAGGAATAATGGAACTTGCGTAATAACTCGATGGATTTCAGTGCCGACGAAATTGATCATCTTCGTAAGTTTCTGGTGTTCAGTGAAAATACGTACCTGAACGTCTGAACCAGTTTTTGCAGGACCGCTGGCAAGCGGCCCCAAAGTCTGAAAGAGGCAGGGTCTATTTCTGGCCGGAAAGGAACCCCAGCATTTTTTTCTGCAGCCAGCCGCCATAGGGCGGGTAGATCATTTTAGTGCTGTTCAGCTTGCCTTTGGTTAACACCGACTTGGCCTTGGAGAATGTCAGGAAGCCCTCATGGCCGTGGTAGTGTCCCATGCCTGATGGGCCAATGCCGCCAAACGGCATATCTTCAACAGCGACGTGTAACAAACACTCATTAATACAGACACCGCCAGAGTGGGTCTGTGCCAATACGGCTTCCTGATTGTTTGTATCAGAACCGAAGTAGTAGAGTGCCAGTGGCCTGGGTCGTTGCTGGACAAACTGAATGGCTTCATCAAGGCTATCGATGCCGATGACAGGAAGCAGCGGGCCAAAAATTTCTTCCTGCATAACGCCCATATTATCAGTTGGATTCTCAATTAAGTGGATGGGGATCCGGCGGCTTCCGTCGTTAATTTCCTCATTGCCCGGAGTGTGGATGGTTGCGCCCTGCGCTTTGGCATCAGCCAGTAATTTCAATAATCGCTGGTGGTGGCGGTCATTGATGATCGAGGTGTAATCATTATTTCCGTTGACCGTTGGGTACATTTTTCGAAAGGCGTTGAGATAGTGCTCAATAAAGGCTGCCTTCTGGTCATTTTTCACCAGAATATAGTCCGGCGCTACGCAGGTTTGACCGGCGTTCAGGGCTTTTGCGTAGCAGACTCTTTCTGCCGCTTCCTGAATCGGGAAGTCGTTATCCACAATAACCGGTGACTTACCACCGAGCTCCAGGGTTACCGGGGTCAGGTTTTTTGCAGCGGCTTGCATAACATGGTGACCGACCGCTGTCGAACCGGTGAAAATAATGTGGTCAAAGTGCAGGCTGGTAAACTCGGTTGCCACTTGTGCATCACCGCAAACGACGGTGACCAGATCAGCAGGAAATGTTTGCTCAATGATTCGGGCAACCAGCTCCGAGGTTTTTGGTGTGAATTCCGACATCTTGATCATGGCCCGGTTGCCGGCGGCAAGAATCGTCAGCAATGGACTTAGAGACAGGAACAGTGGGTAGTTAAAGGGCACCACAATACCGACCACGCCCAAGGGCTGGTACACGACTTTTGCTGAGGCAGGTAATAACTGAGGGTTCAGCTTTCGCTTGCTGGGTTGCATCCATTTTTTAAGCTGCTTGATCGTGTAGTGGATATTGCCCAGGTTCGGTATGATTTCAGTCAGTGATGACTCACTTCTGGATCGGCCGCCAAAATCTTCATCCAAAGCAGACAGTAATGCGTCTTTATTGCTCAACAATGCTTTCTTAAGGGCCTTCAGGCGATCCACCCGCTCCTGATAGCTGGGGTTAGGGTCTTGCAGAAAGGCTTTCTTCTGGGCGGCAAGCAGATCTTCCAGGGGAGGGGGGATTTGCCGGGTCACTTTCCTGTGCTCGGACATAATGGGTTCGGCAGCGGTCATTGTTGTTTCCCTCTTGGGCGCTAATGGTTTATTTAATAATTTTTATTGTCTGTTTTCTTGTGTTGATGACGTAGACAAAAAGAAAGGCTCACATAGAGCCTTTCCTGTATTTTTGTATCACTGACCAGGCAAACTGCTCAGCAGATACGGTCAGCCTTGTAGTATGACTCGCCGGTATCGATACCTGCATCAAATTCAGTCTGGCCGCTACGGCTGGACGTCCTCAACGCTTCGCGGGAGGCAGCCGTTTCTTCAGGCAGCAGGTGATCTACCGCTGCCTTTTCTTCTAACAGCTCCTGTTCAGTTTTCTTCATCATTGACTGACCGTAGTCGTTAATGTGAAGGCTCTGAACAATCTGGTAGCTGCCAAATTCACAAACGACAGGGAAAGAGTAGTAGATGCCTTTGGCAACACCGTAGCTGCCATCGGAAATTATGCCCATGGATACAATACGACCATCGCTGCCCAGGGCCCAGTCACGCATGTGGTCCAGAGCGGCCTGTGCGGCGGAGGCGGCACTGGAGAGGCCACGCCACTCGATGATTTCGGCACCACGCTTCTGGATACGAGGGGTGTATTCTTCCTTGTACCATTGCTCATCGATCATATCGATGGCCGCTTCATCACCCAGTACCTGGGCGTGGTGCAGGTCAGGGTACATGGTTGGGGAGTGGTTGCCCCACACGCAGACCCCTTCGATATCAGCAGGATTAACCCCCAGTTTGTTACCCAGGATGCCCTGTGCACGGTTGTGGTCCAGTCGGGTCATGGCGCAGAACTGGGATGGTGCCAGGTCGGGCGCATTGCGGGACAATATCAGACAGTTGGTGTTTGCCGGGTTACCCACCACCAGGGCTTTAACGTCACGGTTAGCCACTTCGTTCAGCGCCTTGCCCTGTTCGGCAAAGATAACGGCGTTGGCTTCCAGCAGGTCGGCGCGCTCCATACCCTTGGAACGGGGACGGGCACCGACCAGCATGGCGTAATGAATGCCACGGAAACCATCAAACGGATTGTCGTGCAGACTGATACCGTGAACCAGTGGGAAGGCGCAGTCTTCCAGCTCCATGGCAACGCCACGAAGTTTGTCCATAGCCTGTGGGATCTCAACCAGTTGCAGAATCACAGGCTGATCAGGTCCCAGCATTTCACCGGCAGCGATTTTGAACAGCAGAGAGTAGCTGATGTTGCCAGCTGCACCTGTGACCGCAATTCGTACGGGTTGTTTCATGGGGAACTGCTCCTTAGAGTTTTCAGGTTCATTCTTAGATTAGCAATGCGTCTAAATCACCATGAGCCGTTCTTTAAAGCAGCTTTTCGTGCTTTCTTGCACTTAAAAGTCATAAAAGAGACATCCGGCCACGGCCTACTGAATGGTAAGCCTGTGGATGATACAGCGTTCAGACGTACTGTTTATTTGATAAAGATCAGCCGCGCACAGATTACTGATATCATTTCGGTAAGTCCATATGTGAGACGTTGGTTATTGTTGTTTTTTCATGCGCGACCAGAGGCTGAAGCTTACTTGTCCTGCGGTTTTGCACTTTTCCAGCTGCCAGTTCTCCGGGGTTGGCAAAGGGTTCAGCTCTTTCTCTACCTCAATGTAAATATGGCTGTTTTCATTCAGGTAACCATTGCTTTCAAGCAGCTGGCAAGCAGGCTCCAGCAGGTTCATTCGAAACGGTGGGTCCAGGAAAATCAGGTCAAAACCGGTTTCAGCCGGTTGGTTTAACCAGGTAAGGCTATCGCACTCAATCACCCTGGCACGCTCAGCTTTTAACAGTGCAAGGTTGCTCTTCAACGTTCTTGCGGCAACCGGACTTTTTTCCAGCAGCACTGCTGACGATGCGCCCCGGGAAAGCGCTTCCATGGACAGTGCGCCGGTACCACTGAATACATCCAGCACCCTGGCTCCCGGTGTCATCATGGTCAGCCAGTTAAATACTGTCTCTCTTACCCGGTCTGATGTTGGGCGCAAGCCGGGTACATTGGCTACGGGTAACTTACGACTGCGCCATTCACCCGCAATAATCCGCAGCAGACCACCACCGGTATGAGCAGGGCCGGTGTTAGCGCGTGATTCAGGATGCTTGGGATTTCGAGACTTGCGAGGCATTAACAGGCTCCAGCCGGGCAGGGGATCAACAGGGAGCGTAAGCATACTCGTTTCATCGCTTCAGGTCATGGAGTTACCAGTCATCCTGGTGTGTATAGACAGCAGAGTCTGGTGAAATACAACAAACCCGGAGAAAAGTGTCAGACTTCCAGTAACCCGAAGTCGCCGTTTTTTATTGTGGATGGTTCCATTCGGGTTCATGAAAGATGGACTATTTTCCCTGAGAAAGTTCGTTTCGTGACAGTCTGAATTAAGATAGGATTAGCGATTATCCATAGCCTGCATGATGGATTGTCATTGCGTTTCATCGCCTGTTACGGGGACTTCTCCGGCCAGGCTTCAGATCAATGGCAATCCTGATAGGAGCCTGTCCGAGAATAGCGCCCGACTAGGCGTCCCCGTAGCGAGGATGGCAGAAAATTGAGGATAAAAATTTCATTTTGTGAGGTGAATAGCGGGGCTATTTGCCGAACAAAACGGAATTTTTAGACCAATTTGCTGCCACCGCAGTAGGGCAGTCTATTCTCGGACAGGCTCCTAGTCATCAGGCGCTCCCACCAAGGTTATAGAAGTAGTCTATGTTCGGTTCGCGCAAAGACGATGAGAAAAAAGCCAAACGCAGTTTTTGGCCCTGGGGTCGACGTTCCCGGGATGAAGTTTCTGAAGAACAGGTAGAGGCAAAGGCTGAGCCTGAAGTAGAAGACGTTGTATCCACTGTAGAAACACCGGAAGTTACTGCTGAGTCGGCTTCTGAGTCTTCAGCCGGTGTTGTTGACGTTGTGCCTGAGATTGTGCCTGAGATTGTGCCTGAGATTGTGCCTGAGATTGTGCCTGAGGTCTTTCAGGGCACTGAAGATAAGCCTGTTCATCCTGAATCCACTCATAAAGCACCTGAGGCTTCTGACAAAGAAGTACCGGTTGTTGCTGCCCCTGGAATTCCCCGGGTTGCTGAGCCAGAATTACCGCCCGAAAAAACGCCGGTTGAGCCAGAGAACAAGCCTGAAGCCAAAGGTGGCTTCTTTGCCCGGATGCGTCAGGGGTTGAGCAAAACCCGTAACGTTCTGGTTGAAGGCGTTGCAGAACTGTTTATCGGTAAAAAGGAGATCGATGATGATCTTCTGGATGAACTGGAAACTCAGCTGCTGGTCGCCGATGTGGGCGTTGAAGCCACCACTGACATTATTGAAAAGCTGACCAGAAAAGTTAAGTACAAAGAGCTGGATGATGCGGATGCCCTGATGGCTGCGCTGCAATCCGAGCTTGCTGATATTCTTGAACCGGCTGACCAGCCACTGGTTATCCCGAAACAGGACACCCCTTTTGTTATCCTGGTGGTGGGCGTTAATGGTGTGGGCAAGACCACCACGATTGGCAAGCTGGCCCGTAAGCTTCAGTCCGAAGGCCGCAAGGTTATGCTCGCGGCTGGCGATACATTCCGTGCGGCTGCGGTTGAACAGTTGCAGGTGTGGGGTGAGCGCAATGAGATTCCGGTGGTTGCCCAGCATACCGGTGCTGACAGTGCTTCCGTTATCTTTGATGCCTTCGAAGCAGCAAGAGCCCGCAATATCGACGTCCTGATTGCCGATACCGCTGGCCGCCTTCACAACAAGGATCATTTGATGGAGGAGTTGAAAAAGGTGAAGCGGGTGCTTGGGAAGCTGGACCCTGATGCGCCTCATGAAGTGTTACTGGTACTGGATGCGGGCACCGGGCAGAATGCCCTGAGCCAGGCTCGTCTGTTCCATGAAGCGGTGCAGTTAACCGGCATGGCCCTGACCAAACTGGATGGAACCGCTAAAGGCGGGGTGATCTTCGCGCTGTCCAAACAGATGAAACTGCCAATCCGTTTCCTGGGCGTGGGTGAGCAGATAGATGACCTGAGACCCTTCTCGGCTAAGGAATTTGTTAAAGCGCTATTTTCCCGGGAAGGTTGATATGACCTGCAATGAGCGACAAATGTCGCTCATTAGAGTGTTGGTGACTTGAATACCATCCAATAGATTAAGGACAGCTGGATGATTCGCTTTGACGGTGTCAGCAAGCGTTACCCGGGAGGTCATGTTGGCCTTGAGCAGGTCAGTTTTCACCTGGAGCGGGGAGAGATTGCGTTTCTGACAGGCCATTCTGGTGCAGGAAAAAGTACCCTGATGAAGCTGATTATGCTTCTTGAGAGGGCCAGTGCAGGTCAGGTCTGGGTGGGAGGTCATAACCTGCGGGCTCTGAAGAACAGCCGGATTCCCTATCTTCGCCGCAATATTGGTGTGGTTTTTCAGGATCACCAGCTGTTGTTTGATCGTACTGTTTTTGAAAATGTCGCTTTACCACTGCTGATCGCAGGCTATTCTCCCAGTGATTGCGCTGGTCGGGTTCGCGCTGCCCTGGATATGGTCGGGTTATTAAATAAGGAAAAGTTATTGCCAGTGGCTCTGTCCGGTGGTGAACAGCAGCGGGTTGGCCTGGCGCGGGCAGTCGTGAATCGCCCGGCTTTGATTCTTGCGGATGAGCCCACTGGAAACCTTGATCCGCAGTTGTCCACGGAAATCATGAAGCTGTTTGAGAACTTTAATCAGGTGGGTGTTACCGTGTTGATTGCCAGTCATGACCTGGCGCTGGTGGCCCGGATGCGACACCGTATTTTGACCCTGGATCATGGCAGGCTGGTTGCAGACCAGGAGGTTCAGTGAGTCTGTTTAGTAAGAACAACAGGCGACAGCAACATGGTCGTCGGCACACAGTGGATGAACAGGCGGGTATGGGCAAAACCGCTGGAAAGAGTGCGGGAAGCCTGGTTTCTAAAGAAGCCAAAGATACCCACAAAAGAGGTGCCAATCGCCAGACCGTAGCAACCCTGACACTGCACTCTTTCGTTAGCCTGCATCGGCAGGTGGGCAGGGATGCACTGACCCGTCTGCTGAACAACCCTGTGGCCAGTCTGTTGAACAGCTTGCTGATCGCGGTTGCCTTTTCCCTGCCGGTTTTACTGTTTGTTCTGGTGAGTCATGTGCAGGTGCTGGGGGCCGCCTGGGATGGGCAGCCCAAAATCTCCATTTACCTCAATCATGGGGTTAGCCAGAAAATTATCGATCAACGTATTGCGGATTATCGTCAAGACCCTCTGATTAAAGAAGTTGTCTACCTGTCACCGGAACAGGGGGTGAACGACTTTCAGCAAAAGGCCGGACTGCAGGATGTAATTAGCCAGCTTGGGTTTAATCCATTGCCGGGGGTGGTTGAGCTGCTGCCTGTCAGTGAGGCTTCTTTTGAACAATTGGATGATGCCGTGGTCCATTATCAACAAATGGAAGGGGTTGACCAGGTTCGGCTGGACCGGCAGTGGGTACAGAGGCTGCAGGCAATTTTGACGATGCTTGAACGCTTTGCCATCATGCTTGGCGGGATTCTCGGGCTTACCGTGGTTCTGGTGATTAGCAACACCGTGCGCCTCAGTATTGAAAGTCGGCGTGATGAAATCAAAATTATCAGTATGGTGGGGGGAACCCGGGGCTTTATTGCCATGCCCTTCATCTATATGGGGATCTGGTATGGCGTGATTGGCGCTATTCTGGCTCAAGTGATTGTTTTTTCATTATTAGCTGTCCTGAGTCATGAAATGATGAATATTGCCGGACTGTATAATAGCGAGATGGTATTATCTGGCCCCGGTTTTGGCGTGTTGGGCGTATTGTTGCTGGCCGGAATAGCGTTTGGTGTTCTGGGGGCAATGAGCAGCTGCTATCGACATTTTCAGGCTTTAGTACCTGACTAGGAGGCTGACCGAGAATAGACTGTGTAAAGTAAGAAAATGTCCTGTAAAGTCGATAGCGATTGTGAACCGAATTGTTGTTATTATTAGTATTCGTTTGAACTTCAGCTATTTTAACAGAGTCTAAATAAGAGGGTATCTTGACGGAGTCAGTTATGGGCACCAGTCTTCAACCAGTCGATATGTTAGTTCCTGGCCGCAATATTGATGCCTATGTTGCGTCAGTCAGCAGTATTGCTGTGTTGTCTGCTGAACAGGAAAAGACCCTTGCTGAGCGCCTCTTCTTTCATAATGATCTGGAAGCGGCTCGTCAGCTGGTCATGTCTCACCTTCGCTTTGTTGTTCACATTGCCAAAAGCTATTCCGGCTATGGTCTGCCACTGGCAGATCTGATTCAGGAAGGCAATGTGGGTCTTATGAAAGCGGTTAAGCGTTTTAACCCTGAAGTTGGGGTAAGGCTCGTCTCCTTTGCTGTGCATTGGGTCAAAGCGGAAATACACGAATTTATTCTGCGCAACTGGCGTATTGTGAAAGTCGCGACCACGAAAGCGCAACGCAAACTTTTCTTTAACCTGCGCAGCGCTAAAAAGCGGTTGTCCTGGTTAACCAATGATGAAGCGGACGCCGTAGCCAAAGATCTGGGTGTTGAAGCTAAAGTGGTTCGCGAAATGGAAAGCCGAATGGCTGGCCAGGATACCGCTTTTGATGGCTATGGTGACGATGATAGCGATACTGCTTATCAGGCACCTGCTTACTTTCTGGAAGACCATAACTCAGACCCCTCTTCTTTGCTTGAAGATGCCGACTGGTCCGACAGTTCGATTTCCCAGCTGAGAAGTGCACTGGCACAGCTGGACGAACGCAGCCGGGATATTCTTCAGAAGCGTTGGCTGGCAGAAGAAAAGGCAACGCTGCATGAGCTGGCGGATACCTATGGAGTCTCTGCTGAGCGTATCCGGCAGTTGGAAAAGAATGCGATGAAAAAGCTGAAAGGCTCTATGGAAGCCTGACGCCGATTAAACGTTCTGGAAAAAGCCGCTACGCTAAATAGCGGCTTTTTTTATGAGGTTAAAAAATTCAGGGTGTTGACTTTTATCCACACCTGCGTAGAATGCGCTGCTCTTCCACGGGCTAACCTGAAACGGTCACCCACGGATCGGCAGAATGAATCATCATCGCTAACCGGGAAGTGCGGTTTGAAAATGGGTTGTTTGGATTGAATGAAAAACAACCGGTTGACAAATCAAACTGGCGCGGTAATATGCGCCTCCGCTGACAGGGCTTGAGAGCAACGTTAGCGAGTTGGAAAGCTTCTTTCTTCTTCTGAAAAACGAAT
>NZ_JBLYNS010000155.1:0-10658 GCF_049310205.1 Endozoicomonas sp. ALC013
TGGAAGTTTGAGCAGATCGCGGGTTTTCATGGTTTGAAAGCACTTCTTATGCAGTGGTTGAGGCGGGAGTTTATTCGATGGTTGTGGGAAAACCAAGGTGTACCAGATAGATACAAAAAAACGGTACCATTTTCCCCGAATACCATTCACCACAAAACGCAGCAAAGGTACGGTTTGGTACCGTTTTTGAGGCTCAGGTTACAATCAAATTGCAACCTAAAAAAATTTCAATCAGTCTAACTCATTGACTTCATTATCAAAATTGTCCGAATGAAATTCGTACCACATCACATTAATAATCCCAAAGGCGCAAGCCAGCAGTACACCCAGGATCCATGCAAAATACCACATTGTTCGGCTGCCTCTTTAGTAAAGTGAATGACTTTCTTTTTCAATGCGCTCGGCGGTCATGCGACCCCAGAGTTTGTAGAAACACCAGATGGTGTAGCCAAGGATGATGGGAACAAACACCACGGCAACGCCGGTCATGATGGCCAGGGTCATAAAGCTGGAGGTTGCGTCCCAGAGGGTCAGGCTGAAGGATGGGTCGGTACTTGAGGTCAGTACAAACGGGAACAGACTGAAACCTGCGGTCATGATAATGCCGGCCTGTGCCAGGGATGAGCAGGTAAAGTTAAGCCCATCCTGTCTGGTGCCGGAGAAGATCATGACGCCGAGGGTACCCAGGAAGCCAAGTACCGGGGCAATGATCATGATGGGGTATTGGCTGTAGTTATTCAGCCAGGCACCTTGAGCAAGCGTGACGGTTTTTTCCAGCGGGTTGGATGGCGCATTGGTATCCAGAATACTGGTGACCTGGTAACCGTTGATATGGGCAACCCAGAAACCTGCCGCGGCAAATGCCACCATGGTCAGCAGGGCAGAGTAGCGGGCGACCGTTGCTGCACGGTGACGGATGGGTTCGCCAGAACGCATTTTCTGCCAGACAGCGCCCTGCATGGTCAGCATGGCGGCACTGACCACACCGCACAACAGTGAGAATGGGTTGAGCAGGTCGAAGAATGAGCCAGAGAAGCTGGAACGCATAAAGTCGTCCAGCGCAAAGCCAAAGCCGACAAAGATGTTGCCAAAGGCAACACCAAATACCAGGGATGGGACAATACCGCTGACAAACAGTCCCCAGTCCCAGGCGTTGCGCCAGCGTGGGTCAGGCAGTTTTGAGCGGTAGTCGAAAGCCATCGGGCGAATCAACAGGGCAAATAGCACCAGAACCATTGCCCAGTAAAAGCCGGAGAAAGCAGTCGCATAGACGGTTGGCCAGGCGGCAAATAGCGCACCACCGGCCGTGATGAGCCAAACCTGGTTGCCGTCCCAGTGGGGCGCAACGGCATTGATCATGATACGACGTTCAGTGTCGTTTTTGCTCATGAATGGCAGAAGGTTGGCTGTGCCAAGATCGTAGCCGTCCATAATGGCAAAACCGATAAACAGGACGCCGATCAGTACCCACCAGATAAATCGGAGAATTTCATAATCCATCGTCATCGCTCCTTATGCTTTTCCGTGGAGGGGACTGTCAGAAACCACAGCATCGGTCAGGGCCTGCTGTTGTTCGAAGTGGTAACGGCCGGTGTGCAGGCTGCTTGGACCCAGTCTGGCGTACTTCAACAGCAGCCAGACTTCAATGACGGCAAAGATACCGTAGAACAGCGTGAAGCCGGCGATGCTCAGGTAGAGGTCGGTGACTGTCCGGGTGGATGCCGACAGATAGGTGGGCAGAATGCCGGAGATCGACCATGGCTGACGGCCGAATTCAGCCACAAACCAGCCCATTTCACTGGCAATCCAGGGAAGGGGCAGCGACCAGAGGCAGAGTTTCAGGAAGAAGCGACTTTTGTATTCATTGCGAAGGGCGGTTTTGACAAATGCCGTCACCAGGAGAAGCAGCATCAGGACGCCACAGCCAACCATGATGCGGAAGGCAAAGAACAGAGGCCATACGGTTGGGATAGCATCTTCTGCCGCTTGACGGATCATGGCATCGGTGGCCGCAGGAATGTTGTCGGTATAGCGGGTCAGCAACAGGCCGTAGCCGAGGTCATCCACCACTTCCAGGAAGGCTGCCCGGTTTTCCGGTGTATCCTGGCCGCTTTTCAGTTTTTGCAGCAGGTCATAGGCCTCCATGCCGCTCTGGATACGGACTATCTTGTTTTCAATCAGGTCTTTGATGCCTGTGACTTCTTCATCCAGTGAGCGGGTGGCAATAATGCCCATCAGGTACGGGATTCTGATGGCGTAATCGGTCTGCATGGTTTCCTGGTCAGGAATACCGATCACGGTGAAGCTGGCCGGTGCCGGGTGGGTGTCCCATTCTGCTTCAATGGCGGCCAGCTTTACTTCCTGAACATCGCCCAGCTCATAGCCGGATTCGTCACCCAGGAGAATAACGGACAGAATAGCCGCCAGACCAAATCCTGAAGCCACGGCGAAAGAGCGGCGGGCAAAGCCGATATCACGATGGTTCAGCAGGTAGTAGGCAGAAATGGACAGGACAAAAATAGCGCCAGTGGTATAACCCGCCGCTACCGTATGGATAAACTTGACCTGGGCCACCGGGTTGAATACCAGGTCGGCAAAGCTGGTCATCTCCATGCGCATGGTTTCAAAGTTGAACTCGGCACCCACCGGGTTCTGCATCCAGGCGTTGGCAATCAGAATCCAGAGTGCCGACAGGTTGGTGCCGATGGCCATCAACCAGGTACAGGCCAGGTGCTGCACTTTACTCAGGCGATCCCAACCGAAGAAGAACATGCCTACGAAAGTGGATTCCAGAAAGAAGGCCATCAGGGCTTCAATGGCCAGTGGTGCGCCGAAAATATCGCCAACATAGTGGGAATAGTAGGACCAGTTAGTACCAAACTGGAACTCCATGGTCAGGCCGGTGGCGACACCTACGGCAAAGTTGATACCAAAGAGTTTGCCCCAGAATCTGGTCATATCCTTGTAGATCTGTTTACCCGTCATCACATAGACGGATTCCATAATGGCAAGGATAAAGGTCATGCCAATAGTCAGTGGCACAAACAAAAAATGATATAGCGCAGTAATGGCAAATTGAAAGCGCGAGAGATCTATGACTTCTTCAAGAATCATACGACTCCTCCATAGATAAAATTGGAGTAACGCCCAGCTACCTGCATCATAGAACGTAAATGTGGCTTCAGCCAGCGGCTCCCAACAGGGTAACAGGAATCGGAGGGCGTTCCGGATCCGGCGGCCTTGTATGAAAAGACACGGTCGGTGAAGTCATTGAGCCTTTTATAGCGGGTCTGGGCAATAAGTAATCAGCGAGAGATAGTATCTTATGTAAGAAAATAGGTATATTTCGGTATGCCGCATACTGTTTGACTTATTGTCCTGTGCTGGCCGCTTTGGATCACCAATTATGCCATACCTTTCAGGCTCAGGCGGGTGATGGTCTTTTTGGCATTGTAAAGATCAATTTGCCAGGTATTCTAATCAGCCTCAACCGTAAATCCCTGTATGTAAATCTACGATAGTGGCAGGTGCCTGTTCCTGAAAAAACATTGGACTGTGTTTGTTTAAATGGATCAGAGGTCAGGGAAGGGCATTCGTTGCTTTAATAAGTGGTTTGGCTTTGCCGTGAGTTGAACTTTTGGGCATGCACTTGGTCAGAGATTTTCAGAGTGTTGTGGCAAATGTAAAGTTGGGAGCTTATGGAAACCAATGCCCTGTTACCGGCAAAAATGGCTGGAAGTCGTCCCCCTGATCCGGGTAATGAGCAATGTGGATCCAGCAGTGGCGGGCAAGGTCAGGTAGTGGCCTTTGCCCGTGATGTTGTAGCTGCCCAGAGTGATGAGCCGAGTCTCAGCCACCCAGGTTCTGACAGCGATGCAGCAATTTCTTCCGGAAATATATTTGAATCAAAGATAACTCCATTAACTGACGATTCCACCACCGCATCTGTAGCTTCATCTGTAGCTTCGAGAGTGGCAACATCAGAAGATGTCTCTACCCCTGCCAACCGCGCCGGGCATGACAGTGATGATGCCATAGCCCTGGACCAGCTGGCAGAAGATATACGTGCACTGCCAGACACCAGCATATTCAATCGGGAAATAAAAGAAACAATGCTTCTGTCGCTACCGAACAAACCTTCACGCCATTCAGCACACCAGGCCTTCGCCACTGGCAGCAATAGGCCGGGCATGGCCAATAGAGCGTTGGGGAGCCGGGCTATTTCAGACTCAGAACTTCCTCCCGGGCATACTTACCAGCCTTATTTTTGGATGTCGCGCCTGGCCAGAAGTCAGTTGCTGCCGGACTTTCAATTGCATCAAGCTTTGCAATCCCGCCTGGTGAACCAGTTGATCATGTCTGAGCAAGAGGCCCGGCAAGACTTTCAGGCGCGATTTGAATACCGTTTTGTTGATTATGGCTTTAGCTGCTCTGATGCATCGGGTGCAGAGCCAGAAAATAATTACGGGGTATTTGCCCGCGCACCCGTTAAGGGGGGGGAGTTGCTCGGGGTCTATTCCGGTATTGGCTATGTGCTCAACAAAAGGGAGTGGGCCAGGCATAACCACAATTGGAAACCTGAGCATGTGCATCAGAAAGTGACCACTGAAATGCCGGATTTCATGAGTTACTACCGGACCCTGATGGCAGGTCTCAGAGGTAGGGATCAAACGCAGCGAACGCTCTCGAAATACACAATGGCAGGGCTTTCTTCAGATTCTACGAACACGGTTGTCTTTTTGCCGGATAACGAGCGTTATACACCGATGCATTTCCTGAATGCGGCCAACAGGGCCAAAGATAACAATGTCAGTATGTCGTTTGTTTCAGTGAATACCCGTTCTGGTAATCTTACCCTCCCAATCTATTTTGCCTTAAGAGATATCGCTGTCGGGGAGGAGTTATTGGTTAATTGCCGTTCACTTCCGCCGGACGAATGGGAACAATCAGGCTTGATGATGACAGCCGCCCGGGAAAGAGCAAAATACGAGAAAAATCTGCTGAGCCAGCTTGGCTTTATCAAGACACTTAATAATGAGGTACCGGGTAAGCAGGCAATATCGCCGTTTGTTGCCGCACCCGCTTATTATGCCTCGGAAGCACTTCGCAAAAGCTACAGGCAGACAAATAAACAGCAACACTAGTACATGGTTTCAATGAGTTTGACGTGTACGATCTCCGTTCACCCTGAGCGTCCTTCGGCTCCGCTCAGGATGCACGGACGAAGGGTGCTTGGCACGATCTATCAGAGCCCGGAGTTTCCGCCTTTAGGCCCTATGGGTCCTTCGATGCTTCGTCAAGCTCAGCACTCAGGGCGAACGGAGTGCGGAGGCACGACAACCCGTCAAACTCATTGAAACCATGTACCAGGGCTTTTGGATACGTTGAGGTGGTAACCTTGTTCTCTCTTTTTGAGTGGCTTATGTGGCTGGCAAACGAACATCGTTCAGGCTTGCGCTGATTGATGTCCGGTTTTTACCTGTCTGTTTTGCCTGGTACATTGCCGTATCCGCCTCCTCAAGCAGTCTGTCCAGGGAGTTCACATCTTTGGACAGGGCAGCAATACCGATGCTCACGGTTGTGGGCTGAATGTTCTCCCATTGATTGTTTTTTGCATGTTCACTGGCAATGGCTCTTCGCATTCGTTCAGCCACATGAAATGCCTGCCAGGGCTCTGTATCGGGCAATAATGCCACAAACTCTTCTCCGCCGTAACGCCCCAGTAAGTCTTGATGCCGGAGAGACTTGCGGCATATAACAGCTGTCGTTTTAAGTATCCGGTCTCCGGCATTGTGGCCCATCAGATCATTCAGTTGTTTAAAGTTATCAATGTCCATAAACAGGGCACAGCAGGGGCGGATGGGGTCAGAATCAAGAGTAGCCTGAATGATATTCTCTGTTTCCTGGCAGAAGGCACGCCGGTTCAGCAAGCCGGTCATTGGGTCAAGGTTGGCCTGCTGCTGCCAGAAGAGTGACTGTCGATTTGCTTGAAAGAGGGTACACGCATGGTTGCTGATATCGCTGGCGGTTTGCCAGGTGGTGGCATTTCGATGATATCTGGAGGGTGCCAGTACCATAAGTACTTTATTACCGGCATCTATATTCAGGGGGAATAGCCAGTAGATGGTGCCAAACCGGTCTTTAAAGTTGATTTTTGTTTCGATGCCCGAAGCGATGACGCTGAGCAAGTCCTCTTCGATGTCTGGCAGCTGCCTGGCTAAATTTTCAGCGGCTTTTGAGTAATCAGTGGTTTCCCCGGGGTTGAAGTGCCATTCATCCTGCTGGTGGCGAAACACCATGGCAGGAACGCCGGGTAATACGTCGTCGAAGGTGGCCAATACTTTCTGGATCAGCTCATTGTCGGAAAGTGGTGAGTCCGGGGTTTGCAGGTGCTCACGCAGTGCTGACTCAAAGATACGCCGTTTGCTGCTGGCAGGGGCGATGGCATTAATCGACATGGCGTGGTTCAGGTTCTGCTGGTGCCCGTACCAGTAAAACAGAGGCAGGAGGGCTGCATGAACACAGAGAAGTAGAAGTTCAGGGTAGGGCGTCAAGCTTCCTGATTCTGCGTTGGGATACCATAACCATGAGAGTAAAATGAGCATGGTCAGTGCTGAAGGAAAGGCCACTTTTGCCGGACGAATGCCATTATAGAGACAGTAAGCGGTAGCCAGCACCACCAGGGTAAAACTGGCCAGAAGTGAATAGGCGGCAAGTTTCAGGGTTGCCTCTGATGCATTGCTGGCAGAGGTGATTCCATAAACCACGAGCGCCATGGCAACGATGTTCAGTGCACCAATCAATCGATTCGTTTTGGGGGTGTAGACCGGCAGCAGTGCCAGGGTTCGATAGCTGGCAATACCGGTGACCAGCACCACCGCAGTTACCAGAATAAGCCAGTGGCCCGGCTCCCCCGGCCATGAAACAACACGAAAAATGTCGCCTTCCCACATCAGAATCATCAGGTTGGTAGCAAGCAGATGGCTGATCAGTAGATACAAGGCCGGGGTTCGATTCCTGAGGGTCAGGGTAAAGATGAAAATCAAGGCGACGATCAGCAGCGTCTGAATCGAGCTGATGACGGTTTGTTGCTCACTCAGCAGTTCATAGTAGTTCAGAGATGGCCATAACTCAGGATTGAGCTGATTGAGTGCTACCGGATCATGACGCAGATACCAGGTTTTGGTTTCCCCGGGCTTGAGTGTCAGCTTCATGGTGTTGGGTGCCATGCCTGAGGGTGAACCATCGATGCCCATTTTTGTCAGTTGATACCCGTTGTTGACCGGGATAAAAACATCCAGCTTTTTATGGGGAACCTGGTGGAACACCATCAGCCAGTCATGGGGGGAGTAGGGCGACAGTTCAATATCCAGGCGATACCAGTTCAGGGGGCTGTCTGGGAGTGAGCTTTGAAAAATGTCAGATGGTGGATTAACCGGCACGAGTGGCAGGTTGGTTATGGCATCGTCACCGCTGAGGTAAATGGGTTGGGCGACTAATGAACCGGAAAACGAAAGCCATAACAGTAAAAAAAGCAGGCGAAGATCCCTGGCAGGTTGACAATTGACCTGGCACTTAGGATTTTTTCCGGGTATGAGTAAATGTTGCAGTAATAACAACAATGTCGTCTTCCCTAACGAGGAAACCAGTTCCAAATCGATGGCCTGTTCATTTATTAATGTTGCAATTGAGCTTTCTCCGTCCCGGAGAAATATTTCAAGATATTCTTACACAGTCGTGGGAGTTCTGTGAAGTGTTCAGGTTGGCTTCATGGTGGCTTTCCTGCAAAAGTAGCTAAGGAATTGTCTTTTAATAAGTTCCCGATTACCGTTCACCCTGAGCATGTCGAAGGGTCGTGCCACCGAACTTCGACAAGCTCAGTCCGAACGGGATCAGGCAATGAAAATAGGGAAGTTATTGCCAGACAACTCCTAACCCCTGAAATCATATACTTCTGGCTCCTTGTGCCGACACTCGCCTTCGTTACAACTCCGGTCGCTACGGCTATGCTCCCTCCGTTGTGCCTCGCACAGTACCAGCACAAGAAGCCAGAAATATTCGATTCCATCTGACCAGCTACTCCAGCTCAGTTAGTCTGTACCGAACTCATTTCATGGGCTGGTTCCTGCGCAGGAACACTCTGCCTGTTCATTCGTTCTCTGATTCCCTGAATACCCTGTGATACTGAGTTGACCGCAGCGCTTGCCAGTTCTTTACCACGGGTAAGTGGTTTCATCGCCAGCTCCTGACCACGCAACCCCTCCTGGTAACCGGTAATCCATTGATAGGTTGAATAGCCGGCAATCCCCAATCCGCCCGCTGCCAGAAGGGAACCTGTGGTAATTCCCATCGCAGCGGCTGTTGACGCTGTAGCGGCATTACTGCCGTCCAACGCAGGGGTGTCGGCAACCCCTCCTCCATCACCAACACTCCTCCGCCCGACGCGGTGGGGTGCATCCCAACCCTTGCTTTCGAACCTGCTGTTCACCACCGTGGTGTTGGCAACCGTTCCTCCATCGTAAACCACTCCCGCCCCGATGCCGGCGTGTGCATAGTTACCCGAGGTTTCGACCGTGCTGTCCACCGCAGTGGTGTTGGCAACCGTTCCTCCATCGTAAACCACTCCCCCCCCGATGCCGGCGTGTGCAAATTTACCCGAGGTTTTGACCGTGCTGTCCACCGCCGTGGTGTTGGCAACCGTTCCTCCATCTAAAACCACTCCCCCCCCGATGCCGACGTATGCAAGTTTACCCGAGGTTTCCACCGTGCTGTTCATCGCCTTGGTGTTGGCAACCGTTCCTCCATCGTAAACCACTCCCCCCCCAATGGCAGCTTTGGCATGGTCTTCCGAGGTTACGACCGTGCTGTTCACCGCCGTGGTGTTGGCAACCGTTGCTCCATGGTTAACCACCCCGCCCCCGATGCCGGCGTGTGCATTCATACGCGAGGTTTCGACCCTGCTGTTCAACGCTGTGGTGTCGGTAACCGTTCCTCCAACGCCAGCCCACCTCCTGATGTCGTCGTTAGTATTGACACCCGAGGATCTGGCAAGCTTTTTCCCGGCGCCAACCCACCCACCCCCGATGCCGGCGTGTGAATTTATACCCCTGGTTTTGACCGTGCTGTCCATCGCCGTGGTGTTGGTAACCGTTCCTCCATCTAAAACCACCCCCCCTCCGATGCCGGCGTAGGCAAGTTTATGCTTGGTTTCGACCGTGCTGTCCACCGCCGTGGTGTTGGCAACCGATCCTCCAGTGCCAACCCACCCACCCCCGATGCCAGCGTTTGCATAGTGATGCGAGGTTTTGACCCTGCTGTTAACTACCGTGGTGTTGGCAACCGTTGCTCCATCGTTAACCACCCCTCCCCCGATGCCGGCGTGTGCAGCATAACCCCTGGTTTTGACCGTGCTGTTCACCGCCGTGGTGTTGGCAACCATTGCTCCATCTTTAACCCACCCACCCCCGATGCCGGCGTATGAACTGCCACCAAAGGATTGGACTTTGCTGTTCACCGCCGTGGTGTTGGCAACCGTTCCTCCAGCGCCAACGATCCCCCCCCCGATGCCGACGTCTGCATAATTACTCAAGGTGGCAATTTGAACATCTTCGGCCCGGATATTACGGACTTGGCCATTCACAGTACAAGCCACCACACCTGCCGGCTCATAGGAATTTATACGGGCACCGGTAAAGCGAAGGTTACTGATGCTGCCTTCCAGAGTGTCAACAAAACAGCCAGACAGGCCGCTGATGGTATGATCCTTCCCATCGTACTGCCCGGTGAAGTGATCCCATTCATCACCAATGGATTGATGGAATTGAGAGGCATCAATATCCGCCGTCTGTTGATAGGTACCGTTCAGTGGATAGGCGGGATGTCGGCCAATCTTGCCCAGGGTTTCTGTATCATTAATCTTTATGGGTGTTGATGCTGTAGCGGCTGTTGACGCTGTGGCGGCTGCTGCCGCAGCTGTTGACGCTGTAGTGGGTGTTGATGCTGTAGCGTCTGTTGACACTGTGGCGGCTGCCACCGCAGCTGTTGACTCTTTAGCGGCAGTTGACACTGTAGCTGCAACCGTAGCGGCTGTTGATGCTGAAACGGCTGTTGATGCTGTAGTGGGTGTTGACTCTTTAGCGGCTGTTGACGCTGTAGTGGCTGTTGATGCTATAACGCCTGTTGACACTGTGGCGGCCGCCGTCCCAGCTGTTGACTCTTGAGCGGCAGTTGACACTGTAGCGGCATTTACCGGGCAAGCATTACTGTTCGAAAAATCCAGCGCATCCAGAAATTCAGTTTTCGGAGAGCAATTGGCTGTTAACACACGTAGGTCTGCTTTTTGGCAAAGAAGCTGATCATTGGAGATAGATCCAAAATTCTCTTTATTGCCATTGACATAGCTGTTCACCGCCTTGGTGTTGGTATCCATTTCTTCCATAACCCAGCCACCCTCGATGCCGGCGTATTCATTACTACCCGTGGTTGTGACATGGCTGTTCACCGCCGTGATGTTGGCAACCGTTCCTCCAGGGTAAACCACCCCCACCCCGATGCCGGCGTATGCATTACTATCCGTGGTTTTGACATGGCTGTTCACCGCCGTGGTGTTGGCAACCGTTCCTCCATCTAAAACCGCCCCCCCCCGATGCCGGCGTATG
>NZ_JBLYNS010000156.1:0-10627 GCF_049310205.1 Endozoicomonas sp. ALC013
AGTCAATTCCACGTTCGTAATGTTTGCCGGTGGACAGATTGACCAGAAGTGGTGTTAATAGCGGCTTGCCAGTCAGAACCCAGTCATGATACTGGAAGAAATAGTTTACTGGATTCAGGTCATGGTGCAGTCAAGTTTATTACTCGAGTAATAGAAACAAAGTGTTCCTATTTGCATTTATCTTGATAATTGAAAGTAAAAGTCCATGGCTTTTGCCGACAGGGTGAGGCATTAATTGGGGGCTAATAAAGGATGATTATATAACGAAACTTTTGTCAACAAATCTTGTCCAAAAATTATGATCGGTAATGCAATTCATTTAATTGCTCATTTCAAGAGGTTGTTACTATGCAGGCTTCAGGTGTAAACCAGGTTCAACAAGGTGCCCACGATGCAGTTGACAATCTGCCATCGGCTGGTGTTTCACGCCATATAAGGAAAAAAGCAACAGATTTTGGCCGATGCGTTGCCATTATTACTGCGGCAGTACCTTTTTGTGTAGGTTGTATCGGACATCATTACCTGTTTACCAGTACCGAGCTAGGACGTCGGTTAAAAGCACGTGAATCAGACACTGCGATGAAGGTGGTAACTGTTCTAGAGGCAATTTGTATATATCCTGTGATTGTGATCGTTACGAAAATTGCCGAACAGGTATGTATGCGCCCTGGAGGCTTTATTTTCGAGCGAGTCTGTACTTTGTTGGATGCGTGTGAGCGACAAGCAGCCGGGGATGACGTACCGCATGAGCTGCAAGCAGCCGGGGATGACCTTCCAGATCGACCAGAATGAAGTAGATAGGGATGCTCTTCTCAATAGGTGCAGATTTGGCTTCTTTTCTGCACCTTAAGATAGTCGCGTGTCAAGCAAGCATTGGTTTCAGGAAGCGGCCGGTATGAGACTCTGGAACATCCGATACGGCTTCCGGGGTGCCAGTGGCAATAATCTGCCCGCCGCCATCACCACCCTCCGGGCCCAGGTCAATAATCCAGTCTGCCGTTTTAATCACATCCAGATTGTGCTCAATGACGACCACGCTGTTGCCATGATCCCGCAAACGATGAAGGACAGTGAGTAGCTGTTCAATGTCATGAAAATGGAGCCCGGTGGTGGGCTCGTCCAGTATATAGAGTGTTTTACCGGTATCCCGTTTGGACAGCTCTTTCGCCAGTTTCACCCGCTGGGCTTCACCACCCGACAAGGTGGTAGCGTTCTGCCCGAGATGAATATAGGAAAGCCCTACATCCATCAGGGTTTGCAGTTTGCGCTTGATCGCGGGTATTGGATCGAAATATTGCAGTGCTTCTTCCACGGTCATTTCAAGTACTTCGTGGATGTTCTTGCCTTTGTATTTTACTTCCAGTGTTTCGCGGTTATAACGTTTGCCCTTACAGACATCGCAGGCAACGTAGATATCTGGCAGAAAGTGCATTTCTACTTTGATAACACCGTCTCCCTGGCAGGCCTCGCATCGGCCACCCTTGACATTGAAGCTGAATCGGCCGGGTTTATAGCCCCGTGAACGAGCCTCCTGAGTGCCGGCGAAGAGTTCACGAATGGCGGTAAAAATCCCGGTGTAGGTGGCCGGGTTAGAGCGTGGTGTCCGGCCAATGGGACTCTGGTCAATATCAATGCATTTATCAAAGTGCTGAATGCCGGTCAGCTTTTTATAGGGAGCAGCGGTTAATGTCGTTGCTTTATTGAGCGCTGTGGCGGCCAGCGGATACAGTGTGCCATTGATTAAGGTGGACTTGCCGGAGCCCGACACGCCGGTAACACAGGTCATTAAACCCACTGGAATTTCCAGCGTGACATGTTTCAGGTTATTGCCGCTGCAACCACTGAGTTTCAGGGTTTTCTTCGGGTCTGCGGGTGTTCTGTTGGATGGCACATGGATCTTGCGAATACCTGAGAGGTATTGACCCGTTAAAGAATCCGGCGAGTCCATGATCTGTCCGGGGGTTCCCTGGGCGACGATGGCACCACCATGAACACCGGCACCGGGGCCAATATCGATAACATGGTCAGCGCTGCGAATGGCATCTTCATCATGTTCCACGACGATCACCGTATTACCCAGGTCTCGCAAACGGGTCAGCGTATTCAGAAGGCGTTCATTGTCCCGTTGATGCAGCCCGATACTGGGTTCATCAAGAATATACATAACCCCCACAAGACCTGCGCCAATCTGGCTGGCCAGTCGTATTCTCTGGGCCTCACCACCGGAAAGGGTGTCCGCACTGCGCTCCAGGGTAAGATAGTTCAGGCCGACATTGACCAGAAAGCTCAGGCGATCACAGATTTCCTTAAGTACTTTTCTGGCAATCTCACCACGGCGGCCGGGCAGGTCAAGATCCTGAAAATAGACCAGTGCTTTTTCAACGGGCAATTTAACCAGGTCCGGCAGGGTTTCATCCTGGATAAATACATTTCGGGCTTCTTTGCGTAAACGGGTGCCTTTACAGGATGGGCATGGCTGGGTACTGAGGTATTTGGCCAGCTCTTCCCGGACGGACTGGGAGTCGGTGTCCCTGAAACGTCGCTCAAAGTTGGGAATAATGCCTTCAAAAATATGTCGTTTTTTATAGACATCCCCCCGGTCATTGACGTAACTGAAATTGACCTCTTCATCACCGGACCCATGAAGAATAATGGTCTGCTGTTCCGGGCTTAAGTCATCAAACGGGGTGTCAATGCTGAAGCCGTAGTGAGCGGCCAGTGATTTCAGCAAGTGAAAGTAGTAAACGCTGCGCCGGTCCCAACCACGGATTGCGCCTTCTGCCAATGTTAATTCAGGATGCTGTACTATACGATCCTGGTCGAAGAACTGTTTAACACCCAGCCCATCACAAGTGGCGCATGCTCCGGCCGGATTGTTAAAGGAAAAAAGCCGTGGTTCCAGCTCATTGAGGCTGTAACCGCATTCCGGGCAGGCGAAACGGGAAGAGAAGACAATGTCGTCTTTAGCGTCATCATCCATGTAGCTGACAGTAGCAAGGCCATCGGTCAACTCAAGGGCCGTTTCAAACGACTCGGAGAGGCGCAGTTGTAAATCATCACGCACCTTGAAGCGGTCTATGACCACTTCGATGGTGTGCTTCTTCTTTTTATCCAGTTTTGGTGGTGTATCAAGATCCGTAACAATCCCGTTGATTCTGGCACGGATAAAACCGTTGCTTCTCAGTTCGTTGAATACATGGAGGTGTTCACCCTTGCGCCCCCTGACCACCGGGGCCAGCAGCATCAGTTTGGTGCCTTCGGGCAGTGCCAGAACCTGGTCTACCATCTGACTGACGGTTTGAGCTTCCAGGTGCAGGTGGTGTGTCGGGCAGTGTGGAATGCCGACGCGGGCAAACAGCAAGCGGAGATAGTCATAGATTTCTGTGATCGTACCGACGGTGGAGCGCGGGTTATGGCTGGTGGATTTCTGCTCAATGGAGATAGCCGGCGAGAGTCCTTCGATATGGTCTAAATCGGGCTTTTCCATCATGGATAGAAACTGGCGGGCATAGGCTGACAGGGACTCAACATAACGACGCTGGCCTTCTGCATACAGCGTGTCAAAGGCCAGGGAAGATTTACCGGAACCCGATAGTCCGGTGATTACTATCAGGCTGTCACGGGGCATCTCCAGGTTGATGTTTTTCAGATTGTGTGTACGTGCGCCCTGTACGGTAATCTTTTCCACAGCCTTTTCTCCGTGCCAGTGAGAGAGCCTGTTGGTGGCCTTTCTGCAAGCTGAAAAAGGTCACCAACAGGCTCTGAGAGCAAACGGAGTATTATAAGTAGTCGATCGCCAAGTCTGTAGTAAAAATTGCGACATTCAGCAAAAGCATCCAGAGGTGGCCGTTGAAGTAAAGGCCACCTTTGCTGTTGGTAAAATAGCCAGGGCATCGACAGTCCCATTTCAGTGCGGCTGAATCCAGAGCCAAGGTCAGAATTTGACCGGTATAAGGATACTCTGAAACTCTGGATATGACGTTGTTCAGTGTGTCGGACCATGCAGTTTCATCATTCTTGAACTCAGATGTTTTGTTGTCAGGGGCTGCGGCACCAGGATTTATATAGGATTGAATATAACGCCAGCCATGATATCCGAGGCTCAGGAGGTAGTAGGTAAAAAAGAAACCTTTGGTCATTAACCTGTCCGGTTTATTGCTGATATCCATTAATTTCCCGCTGCAGGGGCAGGCTTCCTGTTGAGTCCAGAGGATATTTCCCGAGTCCAGGAGTTTGTAGACGTGTACTGCCATATAGGACCACATCAGCAGGTTGCGGGTAGTGAGTAATATCTGTCTGGTTTCATGGTAGGGGCTATGGGAGATCAGAATGACTGACTGATCATTAGGGTCATTTGACATGGGGAGCTTACAGTCTGTGCTTTTCAACGCTTGCAATTTTTCAATGTGGTCGTTACTTGAGATTGTGCAAAGGGTTTCTTTTCCGTGTTCATTAATTGTCGTGTAGCTGGCTGACATCGAGAAGCCTGTGGTTTCTTCTTTGATGGTGTCGGACAGACATGGGAGAGAAATGGTAAGCAGCATGGCCTGGATGCATTGAAACCAAAAATTAAACAAATGCCGTGTTATTTTGATAGTTTTATTATTCTTGGCAACGGTGTAGGTGCTTTTTGACATGGATAATGTTTATCCCTCTGGTTTACTCTCCAACCAACGTGCTGGTTTTGAATAGCGTTCTAAAAGGGTACCAACCAAAAGATTAATTTATTTGATTTTGCAGGCTCCTGCGTCAGTCAGGCACTTTAAGTAGTTAACCAAATGAAATCATATTTTCTGACTAAGTGGACAGTCACTCTGCGGCGTTACAACTCCGGTCACATAGCTACGGCTATGCTCCCTGCGTTGTGCCTTGCATAGTAACTGTCCACTTAGCCAGAAATATACGATTCCATTTGGCCAACTACTTATAGAAAATGCCTTGTCCGGTTTAAATTGCCATATCAAGGGCAAAGTGAAATAAATCCAGACCGAGCATCAGACTGTTTATGTTAAAGCCAAAGTTAGGGGCCTCCAGCCACCACATAATAAGATCTGCGCTGATGACCAGGATGTGGCCTCCAAGGCCAAGGCTTTCAGGTTCATCGTTATTACGGTTATCCCGGCCATCAGGATAAAAGTAAGATGAGAGGTGTTTACCAAGGAATGGGTAGAGTGTCTGGTTGGCATTACGGGACAAGCCTACATTATATAGTGCCGAAAAACCCAGGTATTTCAGTGCTTCACCAGGATGAAAAACCACCAGATTGAGGACAGCAAAAGGTAAGGTGCGAGAGATATTGACGGCATGGAGGCCGCTGTTTAACCACATTAAATAGTATTTGGATGTCATCAGGATCGATCTGGGACCAGTGTTTGTTTTTAATGTGACCTCAACATCAATATCAGGGTTATTTCGAAGTGTTTCCAGAGTACAGCCAGCTTTGTGCAGTCTTTCTCGTTCTTCTTGAGTTTCATTCCCGGTCACAATGCAGCTGGTTTCTGAGCCATCACTATTTTGCTTTTTGTAATGTGCCGAAATAGGGGGTTCTGAAACTGATGTATCAGCAGGAATTGCTGTAGTTGCAGCAAGTAAGGGAAAACAAATGACCAATATAAGAAAGATGTTTTTTTTAAAAATATCACTCATTAATTAATCTACTCACGTGAGGATAGCGTACTTATTCCTGATAGTTTCGATGTCAGGCTGCTGCCGCCAGCGGTAAACCAGATCCTGATACGTGTGCTCGGCTGTTGTTTTTGATGATTTTGATGTTTTTGATAGGCACACAACGAATTTTCAAGAGGCTTTGACTTGTATTTATAGTCAGCATGTTAAGGTAGCAACAGTGACATTTTGTCGCAGACGCAAGAGAGTGTTTTTGCCTGACCACCTGACCTGGCGACGATTGCCTGAGTGCCGGGTAAAGCATCAACGGGTCTCATCATCACTGATGATGATTACCCCTGGGCTATAATCCGTGAGCATGCTTTCTGCATAGCATCCGGGATCTGAATCCTGATAGACTTGCGGCGACACTGTTTATCAGTAATTTTATCAGTTATAACCACCAAAAAAATTCAGGACTTTGCTGTTATCCCATGTCATTTGTTGAATTAAAAGCGGCTGTATCCCTTACCCTGGTCTTTGTCTTTCGGATGCTTGGGCTGTTTATGGTACTGCCTGTTCTGGCTCTTTTTGCTGACGATCTTCAGGGAGCTTCGCCCAGTTTGATCGGGGTGGCCATTGGTGCCTATGGGTTCAGCCAGGCCATATTACAGATTCCGTTTGGCTGGCTTTCTGATCGCTGGGGCAGGAAGCCCGTTATTCTGCTGGGACTGTTTATTTTTCTGTTGGGAAGCCTGCTGGCGGCACAGGCTACCACCATCGAGGGGGTGATTGCCGGGCGTATTTTACAGGGGTGTGGTGCCATTGCCGGTGCGGTGACAGCGTTGATGGCTGACCTTACCCGGGATCAGCATCGAACCAAGGCCATGGCCATGATTGGCATGGGCATTGGCCTTGCCTTTGCCATTGCCATGGTACTGGGGCCGGTGGTCAGTGATATCTGGGGGCTGTCCGGACTCTTTATCGCTAATGCCCTGATGGCGGTGGCAGCGATGCTGGTGATTATCCTGCTGGTGCCAACGCCGGTCATTAAACGGCGGGACTTAAACAGTTCTGTTGATCGTCAGGTGTTGCATCAGGTCTTCACTAACCCGGAGTTGCTGAGGCACATTATTGGCATTTTTACCCTCCATTTTGTGTTGATGGCTTTATTTATTTTTATTCCCGAGCTGTTGAGCAAAGATTTTGATCGCTCTGCCCATGGCGGTATTTATCTGGCCGTCCTGGGCCTGTCATTTGTTATGATGATCCCCCTTATTATTTTCAGTGAGCGTCAGCGACTGCTCAAGCAGTGCTACAGCTTCAGCATTGTCATTCTGTTCGTGGCTTTTGCGCTGTTTTATCAAGGCATGCTCAGTGCCACGATGTTGTTGGCTGGCTTATTGATTTTCTTTTTTGGTTTTAATTTTCTGGAAGCCACGCTGCCATCCCTGGTCAGCAAACTCGCACCTGTGGGAACCCGTGGCACTGTCATGGGAGGCTACTCAACCAGTCAGTTTCTGGGGGCTGCCCTGGGCGGCAGCCTTGGGGGCGTTGCCATGGAGTATGGCGGTGTTCCCGCTGTCATAATGCTTTGTACAATTCCCACTGCCCTGTGGTGCTGGTTGTCTGTTACTATGAAGCAACCACCTTATGTGAGTACTATGGTAATGGCCCTGAATCCTGAGCTTGGTGATGTCAGTTCGGTGGGAGAGCGGCTTGCTGGTATTGACGGTGTTCAGGAAGTGACTGTGCTTGCCGCTGAGAAAACAGCTTATCTGAAAGTTGATAAGCAGGTACTGAACTGGTCCGAGTTAAGGCAGTTTGGGCAGTGCTAGGAGGCTGTCGGACTTAAGCGTCCGTAGCGAGGATTGCGAGAAATTGAGGATAAAAATTTCTGCTTCTGAGGAGAATAGCCGGGCTATTTGACGAAGAAGCAGGAATTTTTAGACCAATTTATCGCAACCGCAGTAGGACAGTCTTAAGTCCGACAGCCTCCTAGGAGGCTGACCGAGAATAGCGCCCATAGCGAGGATGGCAGAAAATTGAGGATAAAAAGTCGGAAATTTTTAGTGAATAGTGGTTCTATTTGCTAAAAATTTCCGACTTTTTAGACCAATTTGCTGTCACCGCAGTAGGGCAGTCTATTCTCGGACAGCCTCCTAGGTTCAGATATTAAACCTGCGGGTTGATACAGAATAAAAACGGGGAACCAGATACAGGGCCTTTGTTTTAATAGAGAATTTTTAATATGGAGTGGTCCTGTAAGGTCACTCCATGGTGTCTTCAATGAATGGACTCTGTTCTTGGAGGCTGTTTGAGTTTGAGTGAATATGGCGGAGAAGCTAAATGGCTCGAGGCGTTAATAAAGTAATACTGATTGGTAATCTGGGTAACGATCCGGATGTACGTTTTACTCCCAATGGCAGTGCCGTTGCCAACCTGAGTCTGGCAACCAGTGAGTCCTGGAAAGATCGTAATACCGGTCAGCAACAGGAGAAAACGGAGTGGCACCGGGTGGTTATTTTCGGCAAGCTGGCTGAGATCGCTCAACAGTACCTTCGTAAAGGATCAAAAGTCTATATCGAAGGTAAGCTGCAGACACGCAAGTGGCAGGGTCAGGACGGTCAGGATCGGTATACTACCGAGATTGTTGTTGATGGATTCAGCGGCCAGCTGCAGATGCTGGATGGCCGCCAGGAAGGCGCTATGGGTGCTCCGATGGGAGGTGGCTACCAGCAGCAGGCACCGCAACAGCAGCAGTCTTATGCTCCGCAGCAGCCTCAGCAATACGGATCACCACCACAACAACAGCAACAGCATCAACCAGCGCAGTCGCAGCAACCGCAATCAACTCCCCAGCCACAGCCTGCTGGAGGTTTTGACGATTTTGACGATGATATCCCGTTCTGAGTTAAGAACCTCTCTCCGCGAACGCCGCCGGGCATTAAGCGCTGACCAGCAGGTCAGCGCTGGTGTAATGTTGTGTGATATTCTCAGTGCCCGGCCTGAGCTTGCAGATAGCCAGCACATTGCAATTTATATAGCCAGTGATGGTGAAATAAATCCGGACGTTCTCCGTGATTTTCTCTGGAGTTCTGGCAAACAATGTTATCTGCCAGTGATTGGGAGCAATAACAACCTTCTGTTTATTGAATACCTGCCCAACACTCATCTGGTTTTGAATCGTTTTGGAATCCCTGAGCCTTCCTTGCAGGAGGTAGAACCGATTTCACCGGAAAAGCTGGATGTTGCCCTTGTACCTTTAACCGGTTTTGATGAAGCTGGCAGAAGGCTTGGCATGGGTGGAGGCTTCTATGACAGAACATTTGCTTTTACCCGGACTGCAAAAAAGCCAATACTTATCGGCCTTGCCCATGAGTGTCAGAAAGTTGAATCGATTCCTGTAGAACATTGGGATATAGACATGTCTGGTATTGCAACGGACAGTCGCTATTATCCGGTATAATTTGTTCAGGTAAAAACCACCCTGTTTTACTCAGAGGGTGGTGCTGTTTGGATATTGTCAGAGATTAACATTAATCATTTAGAATATCGCGGACTAATAGCTTTCGCAGGCTTCCCCGGGAATACGCATAAGAGCTGGTTTACCGTAGGCAGATGTTAGTGCAGTAATCGTTGATACTTTTGAGTCGGTTCCAGAATTTGTCAGACAGAAAGATACATCATCACCCTTTATGATAGAGGCTTGAGCTTTTCCATAACTGTACAATGTGCATGAGCTTTTCTGGACATTGATAGTAGACGTTTGTCGACCATCAGAAACAGTGACGAATAAGTCAATTGGGTTTTCAGTGATGTATGCGCTTCCTGCCGTTGACCACCCGGTCATCTGCTTAACTAATAACAGGTTGGTGATACCTCTGTTTTTTGGCACAAAAAGATTGTCGCCAATATGCTCAAATTGTGAGTCGTTCTGTATTGATCCCTGATTTACCAGAACGCTGTCGATATAATAGCCATCCTCGGTCGTCAGTGTCATCATGCCACAGACGTAGTCGTTGGCAACGGGCAGTAATCTTAATAGCTGGCTCAGGAAGACGTTGTGGGCAACACGGTTGGAAAGAACGTTGGTAGCACCGAAGTCATAAACCTTTTGCGGGATGTATGACAATACTTTTGTAAAGGGGCTTTCCGGAGCATAGTTTCCGCCACCTATAAGAATGGTCGCATGAGCAGCCAGTTCAAGGAAAGAGAAAGTACCGCTACTGAGAATGGCTGACAAAGAACTCCCGCCTGAATACCCATCCTCAACCCCGACTCTGGTATCGGAAGGGGCTCCCCATGTTGCCGATGTGATTGATAACAATAAAACGATGAATAAACACTTTCCTCTAAACATGCTAACCCCTTATCCGGATGGCTGTTTTAATTAAGAAAAACGGTTCTCTCTAAATAAAGATCAGAACCGAACGGTTGGACAGTAAGCGAGCCTTATTATTCCTAGCTTTAAATATATTTTTTTGAAATATTTCATGACTGTTTATTAATTTAAGCTCGGTAATGGAACTCGCTTACTGCATGGAGAGATACTAAAAGGGATTCTAGAGTAATATTTTATTTCCGCAAAATGGTATGGCTATATAAAAAAATAGATAAATGTTTTTTTTTCATATAAGGGGGTTTTCATAATCAATATATATAAAGCAGTAGTTGTTATATTTCTTGTCAGGTTGTTTTTAATTAGTACTATGGTTTTTATCTTGTAGTTAATAAAATGGTTTTTCTGTGAATCGTTATATAATTTTGCAAATAATCTTTGAGTGATTTTTAATTTATGCGATTTAACCATTATGCAAAAGCAGGCGTGCTTTCTGTTGATGTGGCAAGGCATGCGTTCATGGATCGTCCCGGACTGTTGGCATTGATTCGCCATGTAGCTGGTGGCTTCTTTTATTCCATGGATGAAATTGTCCTGATGGAACACCAGATTAAAGATGCAGCCATGGCAGGTGCCGATGCTATGGAAACGTCAGCTCTGTGAAGGTTGGTCAGATGAAGT
>NZ_JBLYNS010000157.1:0-10505 GCF_049310205.1 Endozoicomonas sp. ALC013
AAAGGGAGGTTTTTCCTGATTGGTCGTCTCCAAGTATTAAATAATTACCTTTATTAATTAAAGAGTTAATGGTTGTTGTTTCTGATATTTTATCTAAATTTCCCCTTAATATTTTTAAGTCTGGAGCTACGTAAATATCGGGTAAAATTATTTTAGTCTTGTTTCTGTGATTAAATTCAACTTCCGTGTCATTTATCCAAGCTTCATGCGCTTCTGTAATTAATGAACTGTTCGATGCACAACTTTCTACTTTTACTAAAGTCTCATCTTTTTTTTTTAGGTCTTCTATGCTGGCTTTAATTCCTTCTATTACATTAACCCAAGCTGCATCTATGTTATCCCATGTTGAAATTGGCTTCACATCCTTGGGCAATGCTTGCAGCTTTGCGAAGGGGGTGTCTCCCCAATGACAGTCTCTTAGAATGATAGGAATGACCACTGCAGACCCACTATTGTGTCTTTCTACAGCCCTAGTCATTTCCTTCTCATAACAAAAGTCAGAGGCTATAAAATCAGGGCTTACCATTAATAAAATAAGGTCTGCTGATTCCAGTTTTGCAAATATTTCTGACTTCCACTCTTGCCCTGGTATTAGTTGCCTGTCATCCCATGAAGAAATTACATTGTTTCTTTTGAGAGATGAAGCGTGTTTATTGAAAGTATCTTTATAGTGTTCATCTTCGTGGCAGTAGCTTAAAAAAACTTTAATGGTCATAAGCGTTTCCATACTAGAGATAATTGTGTGATCTATATTTAGCTATAGCTAGATATAGGTTTCAGGGGATTAACAATGTATATAAAAAGAAAAGAGATAGCAGAACAAAGCAGTGATTAACTTTGGACGTTTCAGAAAATTGAATAGCTAGGTCATTCAAGCTATCTGATCAACAAACGACTCAAAGTTATTAGCTTTAGCAAAACTGACATCCTGCCCAAGCGCCTTAAAGTGCTCCCGGCCGCAGTCCATTTTAGCTTTTTCTGTAGGCCGCAGGGCATCACTGAACAGTGAGCCTTTAGTTTCCACCACAAAATAAAGATTCTGGCTGCCATTGTTCTCCACAAGCACCGCCCAGTCCGGGTTATAGGTGCCCAGCGGGGTATCAATTTTGAACCAGTCTGGCAGTTTGGCGTAAACCTTCACCTCTTCGCTTTTCTCAAAGGCTTCGGCAAAGTCGTGCTCTACATCGGAATCGTAAATAACATGGTCATACACCGATTTCCCGGATTTGAGCATATTCTTACCCAGATAGCCTTTCAGCTCCTTATCCTGGAACAGCTCCTGACAGTAGAAATGTTCATCACCAATTTTCTGGTATTTGATGCCATCCACAATAGATCGGCGCATCACCAGTTTGATGATATTAGTGGCTTCATCAATGAACTTCTGCGGGTTATTACGAAAGGCATCAAGCCGGTTGCACTGGGTAAGGATGCTGACGATTGAACGACGGGTCAGGTTGGTGGCGTTTTGCAGATAACTGACGATGTCCGGCAACTTATAGTCTTTGGCATCATAGGTATAAGTTTGGGTTTTGCTCTGTGCTACCTCTAGTCCACTGCGCTTGGTGGCGACGGTGCCTTTGGCGTATTCAAACTTGGTTTTACCGGCCACCAGATCTTTCTCAATGGTTTTGGCACACTCTTCTACCAGGGCATGGTGATCAAAATCCACCCGGTACGTGGTCTGGTATTTAATGCGTTCCCACAACGACTTGAACTCTTCACCGAGGAAAACCGCCTTATTCAGTTTTACCGTTTCCCGCTTGCTGCTGTCTTTGATGTTAAGGCCGCCCGCTACCTTTTTCAGGGCTGCCTGAATCTGCTCTGATTGGGCCATCACGTCATAAGGCAGGTCAAGGTTGCCCTCCTTCAGGGCCGTTTTAAGATCATCCTGAACCTTGCCTTTCTTGTCGATATAGCCAGCATCGAGGAGATGCTGCCAGATCTGTTCTGACTTCTCAGCACCAAGAAATTCAGGCTTTTCCCCCTGGTGTCTGATCACGATATTGGCAAACAGGTGGTCGTCCACCACGCCAAAGCGAATGCCTTCTTCTTCCTCGATCTCTTTTTGCAGGCTGGCGACAAAATCCTCATAGGACTCATTGGCCATCACTGTCAGCGTGTTCACCTCAAAACCATGCACCCGTTCGCCCTGCTGGTTAACGGCAATGCGAAGACCACGACCAATCTCCTGTCGTTTTTTAATCACCGAGGCGGTTTCGTTCAGGGTGCAAATCTGGAACACATTGGGGTTATCCCAGCCTTCTTTCAGCGCAGAGTGGGAGAACAGAAACTTCAGTTTGCAGTCCAGGCTCAGCAACCGTTCCTTCTCTTTCATGATCAGGTTGTAGGCGCTTTCATCCGCCGCCGTTTTCCCGCCTTCGCCCTTGGCAGAGAGTTTGGAGTCTTTAAACTGTGCTTCACCAGCGCTGTCTTTCTTTTTATCAATGGCGAAGTAACCATTATGAAGCTGGCTCACTAACGCCTCTGGCGAGGTCTCTTCAAACAGGCTGCGATATTTCCCTTTGCGGGCAATGTTGACATATTCTTCTTCAAAGATTTTGGCGTACTTGCCTGGCTGGGCAACGCCATCCTGGTAAAAGCGATAATTGGCGACTTTATCGATAAAGAACAGGCTGAGGACCTTAATGCCCATGGGAATCAGCAACAGCTCTTTTTCCAGATGTTCTTCAATGGTCTTGCGGATTTGCAGACGCTTAAACTCATCGTCATCGACACCGCCAATCAGCTCACCTTTGCGGATCTCATCGGGCTTGCTGGTAAAGTCGATGTATTCATCGCCGGTTTTGCAGTAAATATCGTTGATGACATAGCCTTCATAGACATCACGACCGCCAGACAACTCATACAGGTCATCGTTGGCTTTGACGGTTTTAACCACCCGCTTGACCTTGCCGGACTGCATGACATCCATTTCGATCTTTGCCGAGATGCCACTGTTATTGCTTCTGGTGTCGAGCAGTTTGATGTAGGCCTTGTTGTGCCCATCGCGCACATCGATATGGGCCACTTCAATCTGTTTCACCAGCTTCTGCTCGTAAGCATCAATGGAATCCAGCTTGTACAGCAGGTTGTGCTTGTCTTTATGGGTCGCAGAATAGCGGAAGGTACACAGCGGGTTCAGAGAAGCAATAGCTTCTTTGGACTTGGCGGTGGTGTCCACACTCTGAGGTTCATCAATAATCACCACCGGATGGGTCGAACGGATAAACTCGATGGGCTTCATACCACTGAGTTTGTCGTGGGTTCGGTGGATCAGGTTGGCTTTGGTCTCTTTATCCGGATCGGTAAAGCTTTTGCGAAAGGCGTCAATATTGATCACCATGATCTGAATATAATCATTGGTGGCAAAGCTGCGAACCTGGTCCGGCTTTTGAGAATCGTAAACAAAGTAATCGTACTGAACGTTGTTATACTGCTCTTTAAAGTGCTGCTCGGTAATTTGCAGCGACTTGAACACCCCCTCCTTAATGGCCACCGATGGCACCACAATAATAAACTTGGTGAAGCCGTAGCGCTGGTTCAGCTCAAAGGCTGAGCGCAGGTAAACGTAGGTTTTGCCGGTGCCGGTCTCCATCTCCACGGTAAAGTCCATGGAGTTCAGCTTTTTGGATTGTTTGAGGCCCTGGTTCAGCTGCACTTGTCGTACGTTATCCAGCAGCTCATCGGGCAGCAGTTCCAGTCGGTTACCCACACCCAGATCGTCGTATTCCGCCCCCTGATAGAGATCAGCCTGATGCGTAGCAGGGGTACTGTAGGCCGGTACGGAAAAGTTGGTCTGGCAGGTTTCCTGGCCCTCAAAGACACTGACCACCGAATCGATGGCCACTTTTTGATAATCCAGATCGGGATCAAATTGAATCTTCATGCGTTACCCCGTCCTTAGATACTTTTCACATCGTCAATGCCAAACTGCTTGAGCACCTGAATGGCATTGGTTTTAACGACCGGGTCAGCAAAGCCAGCGTCTTTGAACACCACGCGCATGACTTCCGGTTGCAGTTCCTTCTTGAGATCACCAATGGCATTGACGACATCGAGAGTGATTTCATCATCCAGGCAGATCATCAGAGCACCGTTGCCAATGTTATGCACGGTTTTACCGGCCAGAATGTGTTCTTCGATGGGTAGGGTGAGGTCGAGGCCGTATTTCAGCAGGATTTCGTAGAGTACATCGTCGGCGGTGCGGTCTTTTTTCAGGCTATCATCCGCTGCGGCAATCATATCTTCCAGGTTGTCGAAATCGGCATCCCAGGGTTTTATATTGCTGGAGTCGAGTTTGAAGACTTTGAAGCCGATATCGAGATTTTCTATACCCTCTTTCTCCTGGTTTTTATGAACTATTTTATCTCCAGCATTTCGAATACGTGACTTTCCTAAGTCTGCAATAGTTTTGACTTTTTCCTCTTCGATTTTGAGCGGCTCTGGTATTTGAACCAGAATAAATTTTCTTTTACCTCCATCTTCAGCATTTTGTGCAATCACTGCATGAGCAAGTGGTGCGCTGCCAGAAAAGAAGTCGAGAATAATGTCTTCTTGGTCTGCTGTGCTGCCAATCTTTAGGGCATGACGAAGCAGACGCGTGGGCTTAACTGAATTCAAGACGTTTATAGTATTTTCAAATTCTACGAACTCAATAAGCTCTTTTTTAGCTTCTTGTGTGTGCCCGACATCTTGGTATTTCCATAGAGTCTGTGGGACTACGCCACCCTTTACTTCAGATAAGAATCGTTTCATCCGTGGCATATTGTTGCCATCTTCCCCCCACCAGAGACGATTTTCATCGTCCATTTTGTCAAAGTTCTGCTTAGATACTCGCCAATATGAACCTTGCGGGGGTGAAGGAATAACTCGTCCAGAAGGGCAGGTTACTGAATATGTACCTTCGCCATAGAAATTTCTAGCACATAGATCTGATGATGCCCAGACGCCCCGTGGATCATTATCTGGGTTACTATAACGACCGATCATTTCTTGACTTCGGGGAAGTAATGTTGGTCTCCAGATATCGGCTACTTTTGAGTATATGAGAATGTAGTCATGGTCTTCAGATAAGTATTTTGCTGAGTTTTTCGGGCTGAAAACCTTCTGCCAGATAACTGAAGCAATGAAATTCTCTTCACCAAACACTTCATCACACAGACGACGCAAATTAGTTACTTCATGGTCATCTATGGAAATAAAAATAACGCCTTCATCATTAAGAAGGTTTCGTGCCAACCTTAGTCTTGGCAACATCATATTCAGCCAGTTTGAGTGATACCGGCCAGAAGTTTCAGGATTTGCTGATAGTTTTTGCCCTTCTTTGCCAATTTGACCAGTTAACTCAAGGTAGTTTTTGATATTGTCTGAAAAGTTGTCAGGATAAATGAATTCACGACCTGTGTTATAAGGCGGATCAATATAAATCATCTTCACCTTTTTGTGATAGCTCTTTTGCAGCAGCTTCAGCACTTCCAGGTTATCGCCTTCAATAAACAGATTTTGCGTGGTGTCCCAGTCTTTTGATTCTTCTTTGCAGGGGCGAAGGGTGCCGGTAGAAGGTGTCTGCGCCAGACGACGGGCGGCGGCTTTGCCATGCCAGGTGAAGTTATAGCGTTCCTTATCACCATCTATCACCTGATTGCCCACCAGTTCTTTCAGCACATCCACATCAATTTTTGCGCCGCTGGCGTCTTCCGTGATCAATTCTGGAAAGAGCTGTTTCAGTTTGCTGATGTTGTCCTGAACCATATCCAGGCTCAGGCTGCCATGATGGCCCTGGGTGATTTTTTCCATGGAGGGAATCTCTATCCGTTAATGAATTACAGCTGGGTTTTCAGCGTCTGAATCTGTTGATCCAGCCGTTTAATCTGCATATTCAGTTCAACCTTGTGGTTAAACCGGGTTTCCTGTTTCAGTTCGGCTCGCAATAGCGACACCTGTTGCTGGTGGCTGCGTAACTGATCCAGTCGGGTTTGCCGTTCGCTTTCTGTGTCTTTGGTCAGTGTGTAGTGACCGGTCAAATCGGCGCAGTTCAGTGCCACCACCCGGCGTACCAGATCCTGATAGCACTGGTAGAAATTGATAAAGCTGCATCGCGGTAGCGCAAAATCCGCAAGAAACGCCTGCTGATTAAGGGTGAGCTGCGATAAATCCAGCCAGCCGGTATCGAAACTGCGCTCAAGCGTGAGTTTGCTGCTGTCGGCCAGGTTGATCCGTTTGTGGGCAAGGGAGATGGCGATCTGACTTTCCCGGACAAACACAACAATGGTGGGGTAGGGAATCGCCTTCTGGATCAGCTCTGCCAGTTTGGCCGTTTGTTTATCGGTGTTGGTTAGCTTTTTCAGGGTGATTTGCAGCAGCGCTATTTCCAGATATTCCCGCTGTGGGTCTTCGTATCTGGAAATATTGATGGTCTCCGGACTCAGGCTGTAGCGAAGCGCCAGCGTGTCGATCTGCTCATTGATCCGTTTTTGGTCGCTCTTGCTGAAGGCGACGTTACTAAACAGCTGTTTTTTGTAGATGCGCCGTTGCAGTCGGCAGCTATCGGGTATGGCCAGTTGTTGGTAAAAGTCGTTCAGGGTCATGGGGCTGCAGCCTGAGCCGGTTCCCGTATGATCAGAAAACTGACCACTTCAAAATCGTCTATGCCCTGGAAGCGCCCCTGATTCAGTCGCGTACCGCCACGGCTGAACAGGCTGTCGATGCCTTTTTCTTGATGGGTGCCAATAATGCTGCTGATCGCCGTTTCCAGCAGTTGCCGGTAATGCTCCATGTCTTTGCCATATCGGGTTATGGCGTTGAATGAGTCAATGGCTTCCTGGCTGGGCAGGTGATGACCGAGCCCCTGTTTTTTCAGGATATCCAGCATCTTTTTGGTTTGGCTGAACGGGTACTTCACCTCATTGTCGTCGGTGACATAGACCAGATAGTGCGGTGCCAGCGCATAGCCATCGGACGACGATGGTTCTTGAGCAGTGAGTTGCCTTAAGCAGAAGAGCGCACCCGGCTCAATGGTGTGATCACCGGTCTGGCGAATAAACGCAGGATCAATGGCGCTGGCGGCAAATAACCCGGTGTAAGCGGATTCCAGATCGCCCAGATGCTCTTTCATAAAGCCCGACAGATCCATTCGGAAGTCATTCAGTGTCAGGTCAGTAATGGAAACACTGCCGGAAATATCTTCCAGGTCTACAACATTGTCTTGTAATTCCTGCAACTGTTTGCGGCGGTACTCCAGATCGTTCATCTGTTTACCGCTGTCCTGCTCAATGACGTTTTCTTCACCAGTGGCGGATATATCCAGCAGCACCATACGACCACTGACCCGGGCTTCCAGGTTGATGTATTCGTCCAGCTCCATATTGGGCCAGAAGTTGACCAGCTGAATAACGCTGTTCTTTGAGCCGAGGCGGTCTACCCGGCCAAATCGCTGAATAATACGGACCGGGTTCCAGTGAATGTCATAATTGATCAGGAAGTCGCAGTCTTGCAGGTTCTGACCTTCGGAGATGCAGTCGGTGGCGATGAGAATATCAATCTCATCACCGGGGCTGTCATTCACCTTGCTTCGCTCTTTGGAGACGGGCGAGAAGGCCGTTAACAGGTTGTTCAGGTCACTGCTGACGCCAGCGAGCGTGCTTTTATTGCTGCCTGCTCCGGTGACCAGTGCCGTATGCAGCCCGAGCTGCTGGCTGACCCACGGCGCAATGTGCTGATACAGGTATTGGGCGGTATCCGCAAAGGCGGTGAAGATAATCACCTTTTTATTGCCCGGGTTCAGAGGCTGCTGACATTTCCGCTCAATGATGGCTTGCAGGCGATGCAACTTGGCATCCCGCTTTGCATCGATGGCCTGAGCTTCCGTTAATAGTTGTTGCAGACGGGTGCGGTCTTCTTCCAGGTCCTGGCGCCAGAGGATGTGATCGATATCCTTGATCAGGATTTTGACCTTTTTACCAATGAGGTAAGCGTCAAACTCCGGGGAGTCTACCTCGATATCGTTAATGCTGAGTTCTTCAACCTCATCGCTGGCATGGTTGTCCAGTTTGCTCAGCAGCATGTCCACGGCCCCGAGCAGTTTTTTCAGGGTCAGTGCGAAGGAGTGGATCGAGCTTTCCATTCGCTTCAGCAGGTTTACCCTCATCAGGTGAATCAGGCTCTGCTCACGATCCACCATTTTGAACACTGAACCTTCATTGACCTGAACATCGTATTTGCGGTTATATTCTGCCCGTTTTTCCATCCGGACATACTTCAGTGGCGCGTAAGCACTGAGGTTTAAGCGCCGAATGATGCGGTTGATCTCTTTAAGCGGGGGAAACTGGCCGTTTGAGTCGATGTCTTCCTTGATATTGAGTGGCTTCAGGCGTTCCGGGAAGGCTCCGATTTCTGCGATGTCATAGTACTTTTCAATATGCTTGCGGGAGCGGGCAATGGTGAGAAGATCGAGTAGCTTGAAGTAGTCGAAATTCATGCCTTCCAAAAGCGATTCGGTGCTGCGCTGTGCTTCGTCGAGCTTTAGCCATTGATTAAACTGGGTCTGGGCTTTTTTCAGGGTGATTTCTATGCTGCTGATGCCTTGTGCTTCAAAGGCGGTGTCTTGCCCTTCGGTGATGAAGGCGACCTGGTTTTTCAGGTCGTTCATCCGGTTATTGACCGGTGTTGCCGAGAGCATCAGTACTTTGGTTTTTACCCCGGAGCGGATGATGTCATCCATCAGCCGGGAGTAGCGGGTATGACCTTCTTTAGCGGAGCTGCTGTTACGGAAGTTATGGGATTCATCAACCACGATCAGGTCATAGTTGCCCCAGTTGATGGTTTCCAGATTGATCTCACCGGATATGCCGGTGGTGCGGGTCAGGTCCGTGTGGTTGAGTACATCGTAGTTGAACCGGTCTGCCGCCAATAAATTGCGCTTGTCGTTCACTGTGTAAACGGTCCAGTTTTCCCGCAGCTTTTTGGGGGCAAGAACCAGGACCCGGTCGTTACGCAGTTCGTAGTATTTGATAACTGCCAAGGCAGAGAAGGTTTTACCCAGGCCCACACTGTCGGCAATGATGCAGCCGTTATAGCGTTCCAGTTTGTCGATGGCACCAAGCACACCGTCTTTCTGGAATTTGTAGAGTTTGTTCCAGACCAGGGTATCTTTAAAACCGGTTTTGCTTTTGATGATGCTGTCTTCGTCGATCTCTTCCAGGAAATCTTTGAACAGATGATAAAGGGTCAGAAAGTAGATGAACTGGGGCGATTGATCTTGAGTCAGTTGGTTAAGCTGGTCCAATAGAAGTTGTTTGGCGTCGCCAGCAGATGGGCTGTCCCAGATGGCATTAAACCACTCCAGCATACCCTGGGTGGCAGTGCTGTCTGTCAGGCACATGTTCATATCAAACTGATCAGACTCACTGTAACCAAGCCCTGTGCTGGTAAAGTTTGAGCTACCCTGAATGGCGGTATCGTTGTTATCTGCCTGGCTGAGATGGAAGATATTCTGATTGGCCATACAGGTGGAGCGTACTTCTACTTTGCGCTCAATCCATCGGGCACATTCTTTGGCGATTTGCATCTGGTTGAGCTGATTTCTGAGACGGTGTTCACAGCGGTCACCGATTAGCTCAGCAAAGGGGGTATTGTGAGCTGTTTCTGGTTGCAATGATTTGGATAGCAACAGACGTATTTCTTCTACAGAAGATAATTCTTTCTTTAGCGAGTCAAAACCATAGATGGAGAATAGGCCTGAGAGTACAGACAGCTTTGTTCCTTTGGTCAGGTGCCGGCGTAGCTCTTCGCCCACCTTACCATTCTGTTTGTTGTCCAGAAGCACGGCTACAGTTCCATTTTGTTTTAACTGGGTACGCTACCGCCCGTGGTTTTTACCATTGTCTTTTATTGACGCCGGGGAGCATGGGACCAGATAGCTCAGAGGTAAATTTTGGGAAGATAGTCATTGTACGCATGTAAGGTGTTTGGCGGTAGTCGTGCATTTGCGAAGGGAAAGGGAAAAGCTGTCCACTTTGGGAATGAGCAGGTTCTGAGCTAATTTCGCGACCAACGGTTTATTTAATCAAGAAAGGGCAGTTCTTCAACAGGAAGCTCCACCTTCATTGTCCGGGCTTGTCCAGGTACCCTACTAATCAGGCCAAGCTGGTGCAGTTTCACTACCATCTGGTGAACGGTGGGAGGAGTAACCTGAAAATACCGCTGCAAATCCTTTTCCGCTGGTGGCATGCCGTTGATCTTCGTGTAGTAGTAAATAAACGACAGATACTGGCCTTGCAGTGGCGTATAGGTCGGTTTCTTTGAACTCATAGTTAGTGCTTGAACTTCACGACATGGCAAATGGTGGCGTTTGAGTAACAAGGGACTGAACCCGATCCATTCTTTTGCTGATATGGGCTAATAGCAGTGCAGTAAGAATTGTTGCTTCCCTTTCGCCGTATTCAGTATCGCTAGCCACCAGATCAACTATGGCTTTATAGGTGCGCAGTTTGACCGGCTCGTCG
>NZ_JBLYNS010000158.1:0-10300 GCF_049310205.1 Endozoicomonas sp. ALC013
GTAGACTCGCGTTCCCAATCCGTTAGGCCAGCGTGATGTTGGATCTTCATCCAATTTTTTTGCATATATTATTGCCTGCTCTGTCAGATCCCAAAAATCATCAATATTTGGTGCTGAAGACTGATAGGACCGAACATATTCCTTTATCTTTCGTTTAAGAGCACTTTTTTTATTGGCATATAGCTGTTCCTGTTTCTTGCGCCAATGCATACACATCCAAATGGTGCAGAAGAAGCCAGAGATCAAATGCAGGATTGCTTAATGCCAAAAGGTACTGCTTCTGATCGCAGGCCTTTGCAATTTCAGAAATGGCTTTCTCCTCCCATGCCTGCTGATCACGATCAATCACCAGACAAAGTTCGTCGTGAGTACCAATACCGAATTACTTCTTGTACGTATTCATCTGCTGCAAAACATACCTGGGAGCGCTGAGATTACCCTCCCGAGGCGGTAAAACCTTCAGTTTGAGACGTGAACCAAGCGCATCAGACTTGTCAGCCACACCCTGAAAATAGACCGGCTCAGTTGCTGCACCTTCGCAGGCAATGACGATTAAGGATGGATCACGAACACCTCGAATACGTGTGAATGGGCGGGGTTCTCTAGCCATTATTTATACCTTTGACCAGATTATTTAAGCCATCTTTAATTACAGGGACACCGCCCAAACGCCCTACCAGATAATCTTTCCGAATATCTTTGTCCGGTCTGGACTGGTACTCTTCCAACGAGTACAAACTGGATATGCCCGCTGAGCTTGTTTGTGCGAACCATATCTCATCCCGTCGTATGAGGCCCACATCCAGAAGGTTAGACTCATGAGTTGTGACAATCAGCTGGCTATGTCGACCAGTGGTTAATGATAGAAATTGACTCAGAATCGCCATCGTTATTTCTGAGTGCAAACTTCTATCTATTTCGTCTATTACATAAACCTTTTCTTGCGAAAAGAGCTCCAATAATCCGGGGGCAATATCTAAAATACGTTGACAGCCATCAGACTCCTGATTGATATCAAAATCGACAGATTCACCTTGATGATTCTTATGTGATGTCATCAGTTTAAACGTATTGATTTCACCATTCTGATTTTTAAGAATCTGATACAGGGTACTATCAGGGGTTGACACCAAAGAGGCCTCACCAGCTTCTAAGGTTGCCATAATATCCTGTTTAATATGGTCAGGAATATCATAGACATCTTTGATCAAATCGACCTGTTTCAATGACAGATCATTGATACCTGTATCGAAGCTTCTGAGTACACTTGCCAGAAGACTACTAACGGTATCATCAGAATGAACGGCCATTTCCAGACCATGATACTTTGAATCAGGAAAAACAATATTGAGTCGATGATGAAACCAATCATTAACCTCCGTTAAAGGCTTAATGTAATCTAATGCCTTGGTCACATTACGATCCTGACACTCAAACAAAAACAGCCGGTGTCCGGGAGTCGCTTTGGCAGTGAATGATAAAAACTGTTCATCGTACTTGCTCTTAAACTTAAGGGCAGGAAACGAAATACTATGTTCATTTGTTCGAACAAACACAGGGGACTCACCCTTTTTATCTATTTTGTACAGCCATTCTTCCTGAATAAACTTGCTATCTGCCATAAAGCCATAAGCATAATTATTCTTGCCACATTTGATCTCAAACTCAAAACGTGATGGTTTTTGAGAGCAATCCTTATCCAGCAGGAATGGGTCATAGTTTAGATTTTTCCCCTGCGGGCTACCCTGGACAATCATCAATCGGGCAAAATGCATAGCCTTGATCAAATTAGACTTGCCTGAAGCATTGGCCCCATAGATGACAGCTGCTTTCAGGGCACCAATATCTTTTGGATTGCCAGGCGGGATAACATGACCAGAATGGGTGCGAACCCGGCTTGGAACCATGGATAGCTCCACCCTGTCCCTGAAGGATCGATAGTTTTCAACAGAGAATCGCAAAAGCATAATAAAGTCTTTAGGTGATATTTTCTCCTAAAGATTGGCATATTTCTCATAAATTCATAATTTTTTACACTAAAACAGGCCATTTCTCATGCAAAGCAATCTCTTCAAGCACACAGAGGAATACACCATATTATTTATGGCTCTGCAGCAAAACTGACAAAATCGACCAGATACTAACTCTAAAATTTTAAGCGGCCTATACGACTGCTTTTTCTATGGCCTGAATATCGGGATCAGCCCAAAGTCGATGGTTCATCATCTCCACCAGTTTGAGACAACCATCAGCCAAAGACTCATTCACAGAGGAGAGAAATATAAGAAAAACGAGAAAAACGACTGAAGGGAACTTTCTACCGGGAACCTGCTCCAATTGATAAGTTAGCACTGGAGCATATTATGAATGGTACTGGTGGTGTAATTAATCTGCCCCCGGAGAATATCCTGGGTTCCATGTATGAATCTGATAAGGCATCAGCGGTGCCTGAGTTCACTGAGTCGGCGAGCAAGTTTCTGAAGTCAGCAGAGGTAGGAACGTTTCTTAACAACGCCAGGGCCGTTGCCGCCGAGCTGCTTACCCCCGATGATCGTCTGGTTGATAGCTGGAACCTTCCCCATCAGCTTACTCCGCTCCACATTGCCTGCCTGGCAAAGGATAGGGTGCTGTTTAAGGCAGCACTTGCTGACCCTCAATGTTGGAAGATCATCGATCAATGCACCTCCGCAATTGATGTAGACGAACTGGCAATTACAAAGGATGATAAGAAAATGCCTGCCATGAACGGTGACACTCCTTTGCATTTTGCCCTGTATAACGGCTGGGATGAGGGTGCTTTAAAATTAATTCACGAACTGTCAGCTGCTGGAAAAATCAATAATACGGTAAATAATACCGGCAGTAGTTTACTAAGCCTGGCCGCCGCCTATGGCAGTCTGGATGTGGTGTCCGAGCTTTGTAACTGTCTCAGGCGAGAGTTTAGCCTGGTTTACTTTGACGACTATCTGATGCACAGCACAAACAGCCAGAGCAGTCTGCTGCATCTCGCTACACAGCAGCAAAATCCGAAGGTCTTTGAGTATCTGCTGGAAAATCAGTTGAACAGCAGTGGAGGTCAACACTGTTGCAGCTGAATAATGACGGGAAGACGCCAGCTGACCTGATTAAGGAGGTACTGCTTGATATTCGCAGAGTTGCCCTGGAATCGGATGGTAATGTCAAGAGGTTAATCTATGCAAAGCAGCTAAAAGATGATCAGGCCAAAGCATTGGAAGACTATAAGAGTCAATTGGATAGAAATGATAGTTATACACGAAAATATTTTAAGGACCTTGGCTATCCTGATGGTCCCTGGCAAGAGTTTTATATGGAGAATAAACACGAGGGTAAGCAGGCTCAGTCACCTGAAACTTCCACTTGGACGTTCCCATGTAATCTGGTCTGATTGACGAGTCATTGCGTGCTTTCTACTTTAACCCAATCGAGTCTGAAGATTAGTCAACCGGTAGTTTGATTTGCGAGTTCGGGCCGCCATCCCCACCGCCTTGGGCTGCCCAACCAGCACCACCATTTGCTTCCCCCGAGTCACTCCGGTGTAGAGCAGATGACGTTCCAGCAGAGTGAAGTGCTGCATGGCCATGGGTATCACCACACAAGGATATTCCGAACCCTGAGTTTTATGGATGGTCGTGGCATAAGCCAAGGGGACTTCATCCAACTCATTGACAGGGTAAAGCACCTCCCGCCCATCAAACTCAATCATCAGCTCGCCCTCTTCAATATCAATGCTTTTTACTTGACCAATGTCGCCATTGAACACTTCCTTGTCATAGTTATTAACGGTTTGAATCACCTTATCCCCCGGTGCATAGGTCCAGCCATACCGGGTAACCCGTGGTAGCGCATTTGGGTTCAATGCTTCCTGTAACGCCACATTACTCAATCAAATCTTCAGAATGCTGTAAACCACCGTCGTTTTGCCCACACCGGGACCACCGGTGATAATGCAAAACTTATTCTGAACCGCCAGTCCAATGGCCCCTTTCTGGGAGTCAGACAGTTGGATGTTATTTTTCTCTTCCACCCAAGGGATGGCTTTATCCATAGCAATGCCTGACCAAGCGGAATTTCCCTTTAGTAATTGTCCCGAAATAAAATCGACATTTCATTTTCCACCTGGTACAGCAGTGTAATTCCATTTTGGCAGAAATTTATCAAATTGAATGCTCATCCTCTCTTTGAAATCAGCGGCGTATTTACGCCCTTTTTCAAAGACCGTATCGATTATTTTCACGACTACTTTCAACCCTGTCGTCGTTTCAGTTTTCTCAATATAGTGCTTTGCTGTCTCGATACTTTCCAGAGGTACACCACTGCTGGCTCTTCTCATGAGGAAATACAAGATGTTCAATTGGATTGTACTTTGAGCAATAGGGTGGATAATGTGCAATACGATTTTTTAAATTCAATCGATCGGAGAGTGCTTGCAAATCCTCTTTGAACAGGTACGACGATGAACTATTACTACCGCCACCATCACACATAATTAATATCTCATCTTCATTTGGATAGTCTTTCTGTCCATGCTCAAGCCACCAGAGAGCAATGCACTCACAAGAAAATTCAGACGTGTCTTTACTGGTATTTAAATGAACCACTGACTTGTTTTTGCCCAAGTCGTATATCCCATGTGGTATAACTTTGCCATTGCCCTGACTGGGGAAATGTAGAAATTATTTCAGGACAATTACTAAGCACAGCCGACTTATCCGCGAGTAACATTGCAATTTTGCGTAATTGCTGATTTTCAATGATACTCAGTCAAAATTTTAAGCACCCTATACGTCTGCGTTTTCTATGGCCTGAATATCGGGATCAGCCCAAAGTGGATGGCTCATCATCTCCACCAGCTCGAGAAAGCCATCAGACAAAGACTCATTCACAGAGGAGAGAAAAGTAAGAAAAACGAGAAAAACGATTGAAGGGAACTTTCTACCGGGAACCTGCTCCAACTGATAAGTTAACACAGGAGCATATTATGAATGGTACTGGTGGTGTAATTAATCTGCCCCCGGAGAATGTCCTGGGCCCCATGTATGAATCTGATAAGGCATCAGCGGTGCCTGAGTTCACAGAGGCGGCGAGCAAGTTTCTGAAGTCAGCAGAGGTAGGGACGTTTCTTGACAATGCCAAGGATGTTGCTGCCGAACTACTTACCCCCAATGGTCGTCTGGTGGATAGCTGGAACCTTCCCCATCAGCTTACTCCGCTCCACATTGCCTGCCTGGCAAAGGATAAGGTGCTGCTTGAGGCAGTACTTGCTGACCCTCAATGTTCGGACATCATTGATCAATGCACCTCCGCAATTGATGTGGACGAACTGGCAATTACTACAAAGGATGGTAAGAGTATACCTGCCATGAACGCTGACACTCCTTTGCATTTTGCCCTGTTAAACAGCTGGAATGAGGGTGCTTTTATATTAATTCACGAACTGTCAGCTGCTGGAAAAATCAATAATACGGTAAATAATACCGGCGATAGCTTACTAAGCTTGGCCGCCGCGAATGGTAGCCTGGACGTGGTGTCCGAGCTTTGTGACTGTCTCAGGCGAGATTTTCGCCAGGTTTACTACGACGACCATCTGATGCACAGCACAAACAGCCAGAGCAGTCTGCTGCATCTCGCTACACAGCAGCAACATCCGAAGGTCTTTGAGTATCTGCTGGAAAATCAGCTGGACGGCACTGGAAGGTCAACACTGTTGCAGCTGGATAATGACGGGAAGACTCCAGCTGACCTGATTAAGGAGGTATTGCTTGATAAGCGCAGAGTTTTCCTAGAATCGGATGGTAATGTCAAGAGGTTAATCTATGCACAGCAGTTAAAAGATGATCAGGCCAAAGCATTGGAAGACTATGAGAGTCAATTGGATAGAAATGATAGTTATACACGAAAATATTTTAAGGACCTTGGCTATCCTGATGGTCCCTGGCAAGAGTTTTATATGGAGAAAAAACACGAGGGCGAGCAGGATCAGCCACCTGAAACTTCCACTTGGACGCTCCCATGTAATCTGGTCTGATTTCTGAGCTGGCATGGCCACGGACTGCCCAGAAATTTAAAGCACACAATGCAAGGATGCACTAATTGATGTTTGGGAGTTGCTGAATCCTTGGTGTTAAGTGTTTGCTGGAGTGCTTCCAGCTCTTTAAAGAGTGTTCTGGAAATAGCTTAAAAAACGGAAGGGCAGACGTTGGGCTTAAAGGCCGGTCGGATCAGTTTGGAGACCTTTATAAACACTATGTCCAAGCACTGTCCTTTCGGTTTGCCCGTGATGAGAAAGGCTGGCGGTTGCTGGTGACAACGGCTGCGATACGAGGTCATCCGTGTACCCGCCCGGAAGCCAGTGCGATGGGTCTTGATATCAACTCCGACCACCAGGCCCTGGCGTTGATTGACCGCTACGGTAACCCGCTGAACAAATGGACCATTCCCTGTCACACCTATGGCAAAACCTAAGAGCAACGTCTGGCGGTTGGCCAGGATCAACCCGGCTTACACGTCGGTGATAGGGCGGACAAAATTCAGTGGCCAGTATGGCCTGTCGGTGCATCATGGCGCAGCCGTGGCGATAGCCCGACGTTATTTCCAGTTTCAACTGGGTCTTATTGACTTCTTTCAAAATCCGTAACGTCAACCGGGTACTGGAGACAATGCGCTGTTACGTTTCCGGGAAACAACCCGGGTATCAAACAAGGGCTTAATCGCTTGATTCTGCTGATTGGGAGTTAACGTGTTATCCAATACGTCATCCTCCTTTGTCAGCAGATCAAATAACGCCGTTCTAACCTGATCTTCCGTTTGGACCGAACAGCGAGAGCATTTCAGCAAACTTGCAAGCATAGCCCCTGAAGCCTCATCAAGCGATTGATGAGGCGCTATTTCTTCCAGCAATGCTCCGGCATACGCACTTCCGAAGCGGTCTACGATTTACCACCCGTTTATTTTATTCAACAATCGCTAACTTCACTGCCTTCTGGGTATGCATTTCTGTTGTGTCATACAGTGGTATGGTCGTATGGGTCTGTTGAACCAACAAGGCAATTTCAGTACAACCGAGAATTACTGCCTCAGCCCCTTGGTTATGCAGACTGCTAATGATCTTCAAATATTGGTTGCGGGAAGCGTTGTTGATCTGTCCAAGACAGAGTTCCGTGTAAATGACCTGATGGACTACCTCCTGTTCAGTTTCATCCGGAATAACAACGTCTATACCAAACTTGTCCGACAAGCGATTTTTATAAAACGCTTGCTCCATGGTGAAGCGAGTGCCCAATAAACCAACCCGTTTTATACCATCTTTGACAAGAAGCTCGCCGGTTGCATCAGCAATATGCACCAGAGGAATGGCAACGGATTTTTCAACAGCCTCTGCCACTTTATGCATGGTGTTAGTGCAAATTAAAAAGAAATCAGCCCCACCTGCTTCAACAGAACGAGCCGCAGCGGACAGAATCTCTGCTGTTTTATCCCACTCACCCTGGTGCTGAAGCTTCTCAATTTCAGCGAAATCGACACTGTAGAGGGCAACCTTGGCTGAATGTAACCCCCCAAGAGACGTCTTAACGCCTTCATTAATTCCCTTGTAGTAGCTTAGAGTTGACTCCCAACTCATCCCACCAATCAATCCAATCGTTTTCATTATTAATATTTACCGATATAACCAGAGAGGTTCTGCACAAACTCCACAAAAAAACGTATAAAAGTTCGCCCGCAGTCCCGAGAGCCTACCAAATGAGAGAACTGAAACCTCCATCGCGACCTCCGGCAAATTGTAACCTAACTTACTGATATTGAAATACAAAAAAAGTGGAGGACTCGAAGGGCCAATTCCTCCACTTTTTCTAAGAGGATAGAGAAAACGGTAAAAACAGGGGAAAATAGCTTGTTTGTGGGGAGTGTGAAAACTCCATCGGGGTGCTGTTAACCCTTTGTTTACAGATCCTATAAACGACAAAACCCTCACGACAGACATCGTAAGGGTCAAGGTGTATGGCGGTGGCGAGGGAAAAGGCTGCGGAATGTTTTGATAACCAACATTAACAGAACCATTGTACCTTGAAACTATCCATGCAGTGCTTTCAAAGTCCCCTTCGGATCTACCGCAAAAATTCTCAGCAGTGCTTTGGCTGGCCCCATTGGCTGCCGACGCCCTTGCTCCCAGTTTTCCAGAGTCTTTTGCTGACACCTATCAGCAAGGCAAACTTCGCCTGACTCAACCCTAACTTCTCAAGAATCGCTCTTACTTCAACCTCTGGAAACCCAGTCACTCTTGCAGCTGGCTTTTTCGTTCTCGAATATCATCCAGCTCCTGGACGCTGGCCAGCAGCTCATCAAACATTGACTTATCCATCAGACCAGAAGTGGTTGAAATTGACCATTCATAAGGCTATAAGTCACCACCCTAACATTGGCCTGTCTCTTAATGAGCGATTATACAAATGTCCAAAAAGCCAACATTGACTGAACTGAAGAAACAGTTAAGGAAAAAGAACCAGAATGAATTGGTCGAAGAAATTGCCCATCTCTATAAGAAATTTGCCAACATAAAAGAGTTCTACCAAGCCTCATTCTTTAATGACGATTCCGCAGTGTTGGAAAAATACAAAAAGATCGTCAGGGATGAATACATCCCATCGGGGCGTAGGCAATTCCCCTCCATGAGAGCATCCGTTGCCAGGAAAGCGATCTCAGACTACAAAAAAATATCCTGTTCTAATGCTGGCCTTGCCGACATCATGCTCACATTTGTGGAATCTGGCGTCTGGTGCACCCAAGAGTATGGCGACATTGATGAACCTTTTTATTGCAGTATGGAAAGCATGTATGAAAGCGCCATCAAATTCATTGTCAAAGAAGATCTCTTTCATGATTTTGATGACCGATTGCGTAGCATCTTAAGAGATACTCATGATATGGGCTGGGGCTTCCATGATACGCTATCAGAAACTTATGACACCTATTCCATCAGCGCTGATTGACGAGTCATGACGTGCTTTCTACTTTAACCTAATCGAGTCCAAACTTTTCAGGCAATATCACAAAGAATCCGCTGGCTTCGCTATGGAAAGTAACTCGCTCTACCGATCCTTGCAGATGAACCAGAGGCTGATGGTCGGTGTAGCATTGATGATTTGAAGCAGCTTCCATCAAAGCGTCGTTTATCCGTCAGAGGAATGAAGCCAATCAACAGGATATTAAGTAGCTAACCAAAGCGAATTTAATCAAACGACTACCGATATATTTACTGAAGATGCGGCTCTATCAAAGCTTGCACTTATCAAAAATTCGAACGGTTCCAGCCCATTGGCCTTCGCGCTTTCGATCAGGCTGTCATCGTTATTGTTAATGGCCATCGGATTTCCTTTTCTTTAACCAGGGAAGCGGCATCCACTGCACTTGAATATCTCCGATATCCTTCTATAACTTGTCGTACAATGTATAACAATGTAAGACATATTTAACTTATGGAGAGTGAAAAATGAGGCAGGAAATGCTCAGCGCCCGTATCGATCACGATACCAAGGCTGCCTTTACTAATATCTGCGAAGCCATTGGTTTAAGTACTTCTCAGGCCATTAAGCTCTTTGCCAAGGCGGTCATCAATCACGGTGGCATCCCGTTTGAAGTGCGAGTTCAGCAGCCCAATAAAACCTCGGTGGCGGCAATGAAAGAACTTGATGAAGGCAAAGGCCACAGCGCCGAATCTGTCAGTGCCTTAATGAATGAGCTGACTGATGGCAAGGTAAGTGATGTATAGCCTGGAATATTCCAATCAGTTCAAGATGGACTTTAAAAAGATCACCAAGCTGGCCATTGCAGATATTATTACCGTAGGTCATGTTATTGGTACTCAAACCTGATTTCTCGGAAGGGCTCAGACCACAGCTTTTCAGAGAGGAGAGAGAAAAGTAAGAAAAACGGGGAAATTAGCTTTAAAAACGAAAGGCCACAAACCACAGCATCATGTGTTTAACCCTTTGTTTACAGGTCCTATAAACGACAAAACCCTTACGACAGGTATCGTAAGGGTTAAGGTATATGGCGGACCGGACGGGACTCGAACCCGCGACCTCCGGCGTGACAGGCCGGCATTCTAACCGACTGAACTACCGGTCCGCTATCTAGTTTCTAGTATCCAGATACTAGTTTCTAGTTGGTGGGTGATGACGGGATCGAACCGCCGACCCTCTGCTTGTAAGGCAGATGCTCTCCCAGCTGAGCTAATCACCCAAATTTTTTACTCTGCTTACCTGCTTCTCAACACAGGCATAAA
>NZ_JBLYNS010000159.1:0-10231 GCF_049310205.1 Endozoicomonas sp. ALC013
TTTAATGTCCTCCGACACCCGAAACAACCCAGTGAGTGCATGAACTCTGAGGACAGGTTTTTTATAAGAGAGAGGCCGCTATCCGGTCATGATTCAGACCGGATACAGGTTAGATTGACATGCTATTTTCTACTGGAGGTGGAACGACCAAACACTCGATAAGTGAGTGGTCGCTTGCGGTGTAGCACATTCAGGCTAGCTACCTGCACGACTCTCGTCGTATCACATCATGCCGCCCATGCCACCCATACCGCCCATGCCGCCCATATCAGGCATAGCTGGCGCGTCGTCCTGTGGCTCATCAGCAACCATGGCAGCAGTAGTGATCATCAAGCCTGCAACAGAAGCTGCAGCCTGCAGGGCAGAACGGGTAACCTTGGCTGGATCCAGAATACCCATTTCGATCATGTCGCCGTATTCACCGGTAGCAGCGTTGTAACCGAAGTTACCTGAACCCGCCTTAACCTTGTCAACAACCACAGAAGCTTCGTCACCAGAGTTGGTAGCGATCTGACGGATCGGGCCTTCCAGTGCACGCAGGATCAGCTCAACACCGGCACGCTGCTCAGCGTTAATGGTTTCAACGTTGATGGCAGACAGGGCGCGAACCAGGGCTACACCACCACCGGCAACCACGCCTTCTTCAACCGCAGCACGGGTAGCGTGCAGGGCATCTTCAACGCGGGCTTTCTTCTCTTTCATCTCAACTTCGGTAGCGGCGCCTACCTTAACAACGGCAACACCGCCAGCCAGCTTGGCTACGCGCTCTTGCAGCTTCTCTTTGTCGTAGTCAGAAGAAGAGTTTTCGATCTCGGCACGGATCTGCTCAACACGGGCAACGATGTCAGCCTGAACGCCAGCGCCGTCAACGATGGTGGTGTCTTCTTTGGTAATCTGTACACGCTTGGCAGTACCCAGATCATCCAGAGTTGCCGTTTCCAGGGACAGGCCTACCTCTTCAGAGATAACCGTAGCGCCAGTCAGGATAGCAATATCCTGCAGCATGGCCTTGCGACGGTCACCGAAGCCCGGTGCTTTGACAGCAGTGACTTTCACGATGCCGCGCATGTTGTTCACCACCAGAGTCGCCAGGGCTTCGCCTTCAACGTCTTCAGCGATGATCATCAGTGGCTTGCCAGCTTTGGCAACGGATTCCAGAACCGGCAGCAGTTCGCGGATATTGGAGATTTTCTTGTCAACCAGCAGGATAAATGGGCTTTCCAGTTCAGCGGACATTCTTTCCTGGTTGTTGATGAAGTATGGAGACAGGTAGCCACGGTCGAACTGCATGCCTTCAACCACTTCCAGTTCGTTTTCCAGACCGCTGCCTTCTTCAACAGTGATAACGCCTTCTTTGCCAACTTTTTCCATGGCTTCGGCGATGATCTGGCCAACCAGTTCATCGGAGTTGGCAGAGATAGTACCAACCTGTGCGATGGATTTGCTGTCGGCACAAGGAGTAGACATAGCCTTCAGCTGCTCAACGACAGCAATGACCGCCTTGTCGATACCGCGCTTGAGATCCATTGGATTCATGCCGGCCGCAACGTACTTAAGACCTTCGTTCAGAATAGACTGGGCCAGAACGGTCGCCGTAGTCGTACCGTCACCGGCCTGATCGTTAGCCTGGGAAGCCACTTCCTTAACCAGCTGGGCACCCATGTTCTGGAACTTGTCTTTCAGTTCGATTTCCTTGGCAACAGACACACCATCTTTAGTGATGGTAGGCGCGCCAAAAGACTTCTCCAGCAGAACGTTACGGCCCTTGGGACCCAGAGTAGCTTTTACAGCGTCAGCCAGGATGTTGACGCCCTTGAGCATTTCTTTGCGAGCTTCGTCGCCAAATTTAACTTGTTTAGCTGCCATGGTTGGTGACCCTGTGCACTATTTTGTGAAATCGGAAAAATACCGTGTGATTGCCTGACAATCAGCCTTCCAGAACGGCGGAAATGTCACTTTCAGACAGAATGATCAGCTCTTCACCGTCAATCTTCACGGTGTTTGAGTCTGCATACTTGCCGAAGATAACCTTGTCACCAACGTTAACGCCAACAGGACGCTTTTCACCATTGTCCAGAAACACGCCATCGCCGACTGCAACTACAATGCCCTGGTTAGGCTTTTCAGCGGCAGAACCTGGCAGTACGATGCCACCAGCAGAGGTAGTTTCTTCTTCGACACGACGAACGACCACGCGATCACGCAACGGACGGATTTTCATCGATTCTTTCTCCAACAGTTTGCTTATGCCGTGCAACCTTTTACAGGCTGCTCGCTATCAACGTAATGGCAGTAAAACGATGCACTATCGCTTCACTATGGCCCGGTTTACCCGAACCTCCCTGGTATGCACCCGGGATGAAGTTTACTTTGGCACAGGCCTTAACTAAAAGTTCAAGGCCTTACCGAAGTCTTATCAGGTGTTCCCCTTAGTATGGGTAGCTGGCGCAGTTTTCAAGAGGCAGATGAAAAAAAAACTGACTTTTCCACAAAACTGAGGCTCTAAACTCAAGAAAGAGTGAAAAATTCGTTATATGCCCGCAAATCAAGGCTTATCAATTAATGGCGCTTTTGGCTTCCGGAACGGCCATCATCATTTTCCCGGGTATAGTCCCCATCAATGGTGTGGTTGAGATGGGTTTGATCATGATGCCCTGATGGCTCACGACGATACTCAGCCTCATAAATATTGGTTTGCTGCACATTGACCCCGCTCACTTTCAGCCAGCGCCGGATCAGCAGCTGACGAACCGGTGGAATCAACAGGAATACCCCCAGAAAATCAGTGATAAAACCGGGGATCAACAGCAGCAGGCCACCCAGGGCAATAGCCAGGTTTTCCAGCATTTCCATAGCGGGCAGTTCGCCTGCCGCCATCTTCTGCCGGGCTCTTAATGTGGTTCTGAAGCCCTGGCGGCGAATCACTTCGATGCCAATAAATACCGACAGAATAACCAGGGCAACCGCATTCCAGGCTCCGATGATACTGCCCACTTTAATCAGCACCACCATTTCCAGAATGGGTAAAAGTATAAATAGCACAGAGAGGAAGCGCATAAGAGGCCCCGTTAATCATTGGAGCCTCTTATATAAAGGCAGTGTCGTTTTTTTTCAAGGGTTGTCAGGAAGCAGGAAGGTTGTACTCGCCCCTTAATGAAAAAAACTTCTTACCCGGGTACACCAGCCTCGCAAATAAATCAAAAGCAACCGGTAAGTCGGTCTCTGTACAGCCTGCCCGCTCTCCAAAGAGAGGATTCTCTTATGATAAATTATTGTCTTTTATTCACATCCGTTTCAGGATAATCAGTGTACCTTCTACCAATAAAGCATAAGAACAATGAACATCAAAAATAAAAATATCCTGATCACCGGTGCTGCCAGAGGACTTGGTCTGGCAATAGCCAACTGGTTTGCAGAACGTGGTGCCAATATGGGTCTTATGGACCTTGATACTCCCGAACTTTATCAGGCAGAGGAACTCTGTCGTTCAAAAGGGGTTAACGCGATAGCATTGCCAGCCAATGTTGCTGAAGAAGCTCAGGTTGAAGCAGCTGTTCAGAAAGCCTATGCAGAACTCGGCCCATTGAATGGCCTGGTCAACAACGCCGGTATTCTCAGAGATGGTCTGCTGATCAAAGCCAAAGATGGCAAAGTGACCGAGAAACTCTCCTTTGACAAATGGCAGTCCGTAATCAATGTTAACCTGACCGGCGTCTTCCTCTGCGGCCGTGAAGTGGCCGCCAGCATGATCGACAGTGGCTCAAAGGGCGTCATCGTCAATATCGCCAGCATTGCCCGTGAAGGGAACTTTGGACAAAGCAACTACTCCGCAGCCAAAGCCGGTGTCTCAGCCATGACCGTGACCTGGTCCAAAGAGCTGGCCAAATACGGCATCCGTTGTGCAGCTGTCGCTCCGGGCGTTATTGAAACCGCAATGACCGGCGGCATGAAGCCAGAAGCCAAAGCCCGGTTAACCGCGGGCATTCCTGTTGGACGCATGGGTACCCCGGAAGAGATTGCCCGGACCGTTGGTTTTATTTTTGAAAATGATTATTACAATGGGCGGGTTTTAGAGCTGGATGGTGGGTTAAAACTCTGAACATTCGGGGCAGTTTATGAAATATCCGGGTTAAGTAAATCCCTCCATGCATTGGTCTGAAGACCAGACATATCGTCCACTCCCCTAACCTTGTTATACTGAGATCCTTAATTTCCATGACTTGCCTGAAACAGAACGCGTGCAAAGACTCAATGATCGACAGGCTGAGGCCGTAAAATACATCGATACTCCCCTGCTGGTACTGGCCGGTGCCGGCAGTGGTAAAACCAGTGTTATTACCACCAAAATTGCCTATCTGATTCAACAGTGTGGTATCAGCGCCAAAAACATTGTGGCCGTTACCTTTACCAATAAAGCCGCCCGGGAAATGAAAGAGCGGGTTGGCAAGCTGGTGAAAGGCAAAGCCTCTTCCGGACTGACGGTTTCTACGTTCCATAATCTCGGCCTGAATATTATCCGTCGTGAGTACCAGATTCTGGGCTATAAACCAGGGTTTTCGATTTTTGATCAGCAGGATGCCCGATCACTGATTACCGACCTGATGCAGCGGGACACGTCTGCAGATGATAATGGTGTGGATCAGATCCAGCACTGTATCTCCAACTGGAAGAATGATCTGGTCTCCCCGGCCCAGGCGTTACAAATGGCCAGACAGCCCTGGGAGCAGACGGCAGCGATTGTTTATGAGCACTACAATCGCATGCTGAAAGCCTATAACTCAGTGGACTTTGATGACCTGATCATGAAACCGGTGGAGTTATTCAGACATTATCCGGAGGTCCAGCAACGCTGGCAGGACAAAGTTCACTATATGCTGGTGGATGAGTACCAGGACACCAATGGTGCCCAGTATGAGCTGGTCAGGCGACTGGTGGGCGACCGTCGTAAGTTAACCGTCGTGGGTGATGATGACCAGTCAATTTATGCCTGGCGCGGAGCCAAACCGGAAAATCTGGCGCAACTGAAAGAAGACTATCCCAGCTTAAAGGTGATCAAACTGGAACAGAATTACCGTTCCACCAGCCGGATCCTGAAAGCAGCAAATACCCTGATTGCCAATAACCCACATGTGTTTGAAAAAACATTATGGAGTGAAATGGGCGTTGGGGATGAAATTCGCGTGATTAAATGCCGAAACGACGAAATGGAGTGTGAGCGGATTGCCACAGAGATCATCGCCCACAAACTTCGCCACGATAACAGCTATAAAGATTATGCTGTTCTCTACCGGGGAAATTTTCAGTCGCGGCTGCTGGAGCTGAAACTTCAGCACCATGGTATTCCTTACCACATTAATGGCGGCACCTCGTTCTTTGCCCGGGCAGAAGTGAAAGACATCATGGCCTACCTTCGCCTGCTGATTAATCAGGATGATGACAACGCCTTTCTACGGGTGGTGAATACCCCCAAACGGGAGATTGGGCCATCGACACTGGAGAAACTGGGCAACTACGCCAACAAACACCACATCAGTATGTACAAAGCCTGTGAAGAAGCTGCCCTTGCAGAGGACCTGGCACCACAGTATGTCGACAGGCTGCGACGCTTTACCGGGTGGATGGACGACGTTTCACGACGGCTGCAAACCAGCGAAGACCCTATGCAGGTGGTTCGTGAAATGATTGCTGATAGCGATTATGAAAACTGGCTGATGCAGCACTCCTCAACGCCAGCACAGGCTGAAAAGCGCATGGCCAATGTCTGGTTTCTGGTGGATGCCCTGCAGCAAACCCTGGAACGGGGTGATGAAGACAGAACGGTTGCCGATGCCATTGCCCGGCTGATTCTGCGGGATATGCTGGAGCGCAATGAGGAAGAGGAAGATGCCGACCGTGTTCAGTTACTGACTCTCCATGCCTCCAAAGGTCTTGAGTACCCCCATGTTTTTATGATGGGGATGGAGGAAGAGCTGCTGCCTCACCGAACCAGTATTGAAGAAGATAATATTGAGGAAGAGCGTCGCCTTACTTATGTCGGCATTACCCGGGCCCGGAAATCACTGACCATGACACTGGCCGGGCAAAGAAAGCAGTTTGGCGAGATCATTGATACGCTGCCCAGCCGCTTCCTGGATGAGTTGCCACAGGAAGACCTGGTGTATACCGGCTTTGATGAATCGTCCCGCCAGGAAACCAAAAAAATGGCGGGTAAGATGGGACTGGATGCGCTTTACAAGTCTATCGGCGTATAGCCGAAATAAGCAGAAGTGAAGGGCAAGGTTCCCTGCTTCTGCTGCTTTGTAGCTGTAGAAACGACTTGAGGCTTTTACTCTGAGCCTGTTTCTAGGAGCCATACATAACCCGGATCGATTTTTTTGTATCCATACCATGTCTGCGCCCTTTGCCGGTGTTGGTTAGCCTTGGATAAATCAGTCATAGCCCAGAGACTGAAAGTATGCCCCATGGAGCTGAACAGACAACGCAGTCTGAATCTGATTTCAGCGTCGACCTGAGGGTCGTCGGCGATTTCCGGTTGTTTCAGCATTGCCTGCACAGCATTCCAGATGACTTCAGGGTTGATGTCAGGGTCAATCTGATCCAGTTCCAGACAATGCATCAGTGACGGCAAAATAAATTTATTTCTGGCATCCAGCACCCATTGCCTGGCCTTCTGTCTCATCGGTGCATCGGGAATGATAGCCGAGCGGAAAAAATCATCAAACTGATGTAGCTCCGTCCAGGCACACTCCTCCCAGATTCGCTCAATGCCAATACAGGTTTTTAAAAGAGGCTGATTCAACAACTTCTGGTATATCTCCCGCTCGCCGGTGATATCCGAACGGGCCCTGGCCGCCCGGATACACCGGAGTGTTTGCAGAATAACCGGATTCCAGTGTCGGGAGAGCAGTTTTTCAAATGGCTTTATGGCCCCCCTGGCCGACTGTACCTGGAAACCCTGAGAATCAGACGATGGACAGGCAGCATGATGTCTGCCGGATCGAATCACCCTGATCACTGGCGCAACCTCCTGGTGAGCTGGCTTGTTCACCTCCAGCTCGCGACCCTCAGCTCCACTCACCTTCGGGGATTCAATGACATCATGCTCTGACTTGTTAACAGACTCATTTTTTTGACCATTGCGCTTCCTGCCTTTATTTCGGGCAAGCCCCACCGGCAGGTTGGCAAACTTTGGTACCTCTTCAGAAAACTGTCGTAAAACTGCGTCAAAATCGTAGTCTTTATCTGAAGCCACTGCCTGCCCTGTTGGTGATTCCGAAAAGGCAGACAACTCCATGGTCCGCTCACTGGTATCCCTCCAATACTCAGCCAGCAGAGGGCTTTTCTTCAGATAATATCTGGCATATTCAGTTGCTGCATCGGCAGCCAACTCCCACTTACGGGCTTTAAGGAAAAAAATATAGGCACTTGACCAGTGATTAGGGGACATTTGTGCGGCTTTGCGATATAAGTTGGCTACTTTCCAGCTATACATTGGTGATGCAGAATGTGCTCGCTGATGGATGCTTGCCAGAAGACAGGTGACTAAAGCATGAATGTCGCCCTCTCCTTGAATGTAGTCTTTTCGGGCACGAGCGACGGCTGATTGAAACCTCCTGTCAACCTCCAGTATTTTACGCCTGCATGGCTTATTTCTTCCGTTCATACCTCCGGCATACAACAGACATTCTGTAATCAATTCCCTGACTATATGAAAGAGTTCAGAACTTAACTCTGAGTCAGAGAACCAGTTTGAGCCTTTATACCGCTCGTCTACCAGAAAGTGAGCGTTCAACTGCTGTAAATAAGACATCACCATTATCTGCATTGCAGCACCAAGCTTGGTTTGTGGTGGCACATTAGGCTGATCGACAAACAATGACGTGAAGCTCACCGGGGCAAAACGCACATAATCGTAGGGAGAGAAGCTGACCGGGGACAAATAAAAAAACATTTCCTTGATGATTGTCGGGCAATAGGCGAGCAAGGTAATGCCCTTGTGGTAGTTAGCGCCATCCTCAAAGAACGGCAACCCGCCCATAAAATAGAGCAGACTTAATGAATAAAAATCCATCATCATGCTGGCTTGACGGGTCAACTCAGCAAAATCATTCAACACACTTTGATTCAGGGCCTGTATCAGATGCTGACGGTCAGTTTCAGACACCGGCTCACCCCGAAGCATATCGCTATAACACTTCAACAGCACCCAGTTTCGGAAATAGGTGGCCATATCCTCATGCATCAGTTTTTGCAAGCCCAGCAGTTTTCCTGTTGTCTGGGTCCGATCTTGCTTCTTCTCCAGCCAGGCAGCCACATGCCTGTTCAACACCCGCTTCAAACCAGCAGACCGCAATTCCTCAGCGGTCAACCTGCTACCATCTACCTGCAGGTTAATGTTGGCAAACATGTCCAAAACGTCGTTACCGGGTACCGCAAACCGATCCAGGGGAATATCCAGAAAGCGGTCAAGCCAGTATACAAGCCCAGAATTGCCATCACTACCCTGATTTGTTGCCGCTTGCACGACATCGGTCTGTGATTCTTGTGGCGTAGCTGTTGCAGAAGCCGCATTTTCAGTACCGGGTGGCTCAGAATAATTCACCACTCTTGCAACAATGCTAATACCACGGCTGCGAATCTGATCAGCAGCAGCCCCATCCAGGCAAATCGACGCCGAGGCAACCTCATGACGGGTGTTAGCGACTCTGTCGACCAGCCACACGTTTAAACGACAACGGTTTTCAGTACGCTCCTGTCGCTGGGTGCTGCGCTCACCAGAGTCAGGATCGGGGCGATTACGCTGACCATCACTGCCACGATCAACTGCCGGAGTATTGGTAATTGGACTAGTGTCACTGCCTGTGCCATGACTGAAACGGCTTTGCATCGGATTGCTTCTGCATGCTGCATGAAATCTTTTTTATTCCCTATGACACTCATTCCTCAAAAAGGTTCAAATGTATAACTGATAACTTAACTCGGGTTAAATTGATCTGGCTGAACAAGCCCCGCGAGCAATGAACTTATAATCTCAGCTTGTTGCTGCAAAACCCGCATAAATTGACAGTCTGACGTTATGCTTTGAACAGGCGGTATCGAAACAGCTACTCTGTCGTTTCAACCCATATTTTATAAACCTCTGCTTCGACCAGGTGCTCACTGGAGTCCCAAAAATCCGAATAGAGAATATTCACCTCCTGATTCGCAGCAGCAGCATCTTCTGCATAGCGGCAAAGACTTTCCTGATAAGTGGTAAACTGTCCAACATCAGGGACCAACGGATGGTCGTTACCTGCCCCACGTTTTTTTACGGGCAAACTTACAGTTTTCTCACCTGATTCATGGAGGAAACTCTGTTCGGATATCCACTCATCCCGATAACTGATAATACGTCGATAGCCGCCTAAATGAATATCAATAATACAAAGATCACTTAACAAACGTCTGTTTATCCGCTGAACTCTGGTGACCAGCCCACTGTCGACTTTCTCACGATAAAACCAGTTGCTGTGATAATCCCAATCAACTTCAGCCCCTTCCGGGAATGTTTTAAAAGAGTGAGAAGCGGAAAAATCCTCTGCCAGAGAGGAAATATCCGTAAGAATGAAGTCACTTTCGGAACTGAAAGGACTGCTCCAGAAAGCTTTACTTCTAAAGAAAAAAATCAGCACATCTGCATCTGGTGTAGCAACCAGATCCTTCCAAAGCTCCCAACCCGATGCTTCGACAGAAAGTAAATATTGAAATGAAGGGTACTGCGAAAGCTGCGACGCTTTACTTGCATGCACCGCCAACTCCCCGGAACTCCACAAAACCCCATTAACCCATTCTCTGGAGCCAGGGATGCCAACCAATATCCCGGTTAGCCAGCTATTTTGACTATCGACGATAACCGCATCGTTTGCTCTACCACTCAAGGCCTCTCTCGGTGAAACCTGGGCAAACTTGCCCGGGTAATTCGCTCCTGACCTTCCTGTGGGAACAAGAAACAACACCATAAAAACAATGATGGTCATCCATTTCATCATTAGCTTCCCTGTATGAGTTTTAACATCCACTGTCGCACGCATCGACCGGCCATGCGAGCAGAGGGCAATCCCAAAACCAACGGTTCTTCAAATGCAACAACTCCTGAATTGCCCCAAAGAACGAACGATCACCCTGACAATATCTTTAAGATAACGAAGGTTAGCGATTAAGAACAGGGGTAGATCTTATGTTGGTGCCATCA
>NZ_JBLYNS010000160.1:0-10211 GCF_049310205.1 Endozoicomonas sp. ALC013
ACGGACGCTTAAGTCCGACAGGCTCCCAGGGCATTTTCTGCCATTTTTACTAATGAGGAACCGCCATGCACCCCCTCGCAGGCCAACCCGCAACCGATGATCTTCTGGTTAATATTCCCCGACTGGTCAGTGACTATTACACGATACGGCCCGATCAGGCAGAAAGCAGTCAGCGTGTCGCTTTTGGCACATCGGGTCATCGTGGCACGTCTGCCAATGGTTCGTTCAATGAAGCCCATATTCTGGCGATCAGTCAGGCAATCTGTGAATATCGTCGTGCGCAGGGAATAGAAGGCCCTGTTTTTGTTGGCATGGATACCCATGCGCTTTCTGAGTCGGCGTTAATCAGTGCTGTGGAAGTGTTTGTTGCCAATGGCCTGGATGTCATGATCGATCAGGAGCGTGGCTATACGCCAACGCCGGTTATCTCCCATGCCATCGTTTCCTATAATCGCTGTCACAGCAAGCTGGCGGACGGGGTGGTCATCACCCCTTCCCACAATCCACCGGAAGATGGCGGTTTTAAATATAACCCGCCCCATGGTGGCCCGGCAGGTAGTGATATTACCGGCTGGGTGGAAAAACGGGCCAATGAGCTGATCGGTGAAAACCTGTCTGGCGTTAAAAGAATCTCTTTTGAACAGGCGCTAAGATCCGGCAAGGTTCACAAGTATGACTTCGTTACGCCTTATGTGAATGACCTGGAAAATGTGCTGGATATGGCGGCCATTGCCAACGCTAAACTGAGCATTGGTGTTGATCCTCTGGGCGGTTCAGGTTTGCACTATTGGGCACCTGTTGCGGATCGTTATGGTCTTGACCTGACGCTGGTCAGCAAGAAAATTGATCCGACCTTTTCGTTTATGCACCTTGATAAGGATGGCCGGATCCGTATGGACTGTTCATCCTCCTCCGCCATGGCCGGACTGATCAACCTCAAAGATGACTTTGCTATTGCTTTCGGGAATGACCCGGACTTTGATCGCCACGGTATTGTGACCCGTGGTCATGGATTGCTGAATCCAAACCACTATCTGGCTGTCGCCATCCAGTATCTCTATACCCACCGTCCGCAATGGTCACCAGAGGCGACTATCGGTAAGACGCTGGTTTCCAGTGCCATGATTGATCGTGTCGCCAATGGTCTGGGTCGTACCGTTACTGAAGTTCCGGTCGGGTTTAAGTGGTTTGTTGATGGTCTCTCAGCAGGCACTATGGCATTTGGCGGCGAAGAGAGTGCCGGAGCCTGTTTCCTGCGCCGGGATAGTAATACCTGGTGTACCGATAAGGATGGTTTCATCATGGCGCTGCTGGCGGCAGAAATTACCGCCGTTACCGGGCGTGACCCTGGCGAACATTATCAGGAGCTTACCCGGAAATACGGTGCTCCGGTTTATCAGCGGCTCGATGCTGTAGCCAATGATGCCCAGAAGAAAGTGCTTGCTGCATTGAGTCCAGAACAGGTTAAAGCAGAAAAACTGGCGGGTGATCCTATCATTGCCCGTTTAACCCACGCACCTGGCAATGGTGCCGCCATTGGCGGTCTGAAAGTGGTTACCGAGCGGGGCTGGTTTGCAGCCAGACCTTCCGGAACCGAAGCCGTTTATAAGATTTATGCTGAAAGCTTTGAAGGGAAAGAGCACCTTTCCCATCTGCAGAGTGAAGCTCAGGAGATTATCGCCGAAGTCTTTAAGGCAAATGGTGTTTGAGGTGAGCTGAATCAGCCTGACATCGGAATGCTTTGTCTGAGGCTGGCAATAGGGGGGGGCTGGCTTTCGGCAGGAGGGGGATTCTTTCGGGGTATTGCTTGCAATGGCCCGGAATGGGTCAGGGATTGACCTTAATACTTTCAGATCGTAATGCATAAAACAGGAAAATCGACCATGGCTTCAGTCCTTTCCATGATCCTGGCCGGAGGGGTAGGGTCCAGGCTTGCTCCACTCACGAGCATAAGAGCAAAGCCAGCGGTTCCTTTTGGCGGACAATATCGAATCATCGACTTTGTGCTGAGTAATTTTGTGAATTCCGATCTTCACAAGATTTATCTGATTACTCAGTTCAAGTCGCACTCACTGAGCAAACACCTGCAACGTTGCTGGCGTATTGCCGGTCTGGCGGATAAGTTTATTGATACGCTGCCAGCCCAGATGAATACCGGCAGTGACTGGTATCAGGGCACCGCGGATGCGGTGTATCAAAACCTGAATCACATTGAGTCGCACAACCCCGATCTGGTTTGTGTCTTTGGTGGTGATCATATCTACACCCTGGATGTGCGGGATATGGTTCAGTATCACCAGCAGCACAGTGCTGACTTGACCGTTGCGGCGATTCCCGTACCGGTTAATCAGGCCCATCACTTCGGTATAATCGAGGTTGATGAAGATGGTCGTATGATCGGTTTTGCCGAAAAGCCAAAGGATGATGTGAAGACCATTCCCGGCAATCCGGACTTTGTGCTGGCTTCAATGGGGAATTATGTATTCACCAAAGAGTGTCTGGTGCAAGAGCTGCTGGATGATCACGCCAATGAAGGGTCTGACCACGATTTTGGCAAAAACATCATTCCATCCCTTTACCCACGGGCAAAAGTCATGGTGTATGACTTCTCCGGAAATACAGTTCCCGGGGGCAAAAACAACGGCTATTGGCGCGATGTAGGTACCATTGATTCATTCTGGGAAGCGAATATGGATCTGCTGACCAGTGAACCGCCCATCGACCTGCATAATCAGGACTGGCCGATTCGTACCTATATTCCCCCCTATCCCCCGGCCCTGATCGCTTTTGATCGTGAAGAGCGTAAAGGTCAGATCAACAACTCCATGGTGGGTGTGGGTTGCGTATTCTATGACATTTATATGCATCGCAGTGTGGTGGGTTACAACGTCAAAATTGGCGACAATACTCACATATCTGAATCGGTTATTCTTCCCAATGTCACCATCGGTGAAGATGTCGTATTGAACCGGGTTATTGTGGATAAGCGTGTAGAAATTGCACCGGGAACCCGCATCGGTGTTGATCGTGAAGAGGATCTTAAACGCTTCAAGGTCACTGATTCTGGTCTGGTGGTTATTCCCAGAGGAGCAAAAGTTGGGTTCTGATTTAAACATACTTTTTGCGGTATCAGAGCTGGCAGGTATTGTCAAAACCGGAGGGCTGGCCGATGTGGCCGGCGCTCTCGGGCCCTGGATGCGCAAGCTCGGAAATGATGTCCGGGTGATTATGCCCGCCTACCGTCAGGCTCTGGAAGCGTTGACAACGGATGTTGCCGGAGCTGGAGAAGTTTGTCTCGGCTCACAGGGAAAAATGGGTTTTGCCATAAGACAGGGAACGTTTGAAGGTGTCCCTGTTTACCTGATTGAGCATAACCATTACTTTGACCGCAGTGGTCTCTACACCCATGAGGGTGAAGGTTTTGGTGATAACACTGAGCGATTTGCTTTTTTTTGTAAAGCGGCACTTCAGGTCTGCCGGATTTTAAGCTTTAAGCCGGATATTATTCATGGCCATGACTGGCAGTCAGCACTTCTGCCTTACTACCTGAAAACCCATGAGTCTGGCAATGCTTTCTTTGCTGATACACGGACTGTCCTGACCATTCACAATGGTGCCTATCAACAGCATACTGACCGTGCTTTACTGGACGTGTTGGGGATCGATCACCACTGGTATACCCCGGATTTTTTTGAAGACCATGGGCATATTAATCTGCTCAAGGGCGGTATTGCCTTTGCTGATAAAATTACTACCGTGAGTCCAAGGTATGCTGAAGAGCTCCAGACAGATCTTGGATCTCATGGCCTTGCCTATATCATCGGGCGAAGAAAACAGGATTTTTCCGGTATTCTTAATGGCTGTGATTATCAACAGTGGAACCCTGGAACAGACGTTTTGCTGCCAGCCAATTACTCCCTGCATGATCTTTCTGGCAAGGCGGTCTGTAAGCAGGCTTTGCAGGAACAACTGCAGTTACCGGTGAGCACCGATAAACCTCTGTATGGGCTGGTCAGTCGTCTTGCCGGGCAGAAAGGTTTTACTTATCTGATACCAGCCCTGTGGCAGTTTTTGCAGGATGATGTTCAGGTTGTACTCCAGGGGGCAGGTGAGCGGACTATTGCCGCTGAGCTGAGCCGGTTGGTCAGTGCCTTCCCCGACAAGTGTCGCTTTGTTAAGGCTTATGACAACCGTCTGGCGCATCTGATTGAAGCAGGCTCTGATTTCTTCCTGATGCCTTCATTGTTTGAGCCCTGCGGCCTTAACCAGATGTACAGCATGAAGTACGGTACCCTGCCCATTGTTCGGGCGGTTGGTGGGCTGGTGGACACCGTTAAAGGCTATAATTCAGCTGGCGGGGAGGCAACCGGGTTCATGTTTGATTCGGCTGATAGTGATGCCCTGTTGCATTGTCTTAATCAGACCAATGTCGTTTATCAGGATGGGCAACTGATGAGTCGATTGGTGGTTAATGCCATGAATGAGTCATTTACCTGGGAGCAGTCTGCCCTGGATTACCTTGAGGTTTATCGGGCTGCAGTTGGCTAGGAGGCTGACCGAAAATAGACTGCCCTACACGGCAACTGCTCCTGCGTTGCTCTAGCTCCTGCATCCATGCAGTCGTACGGTGGCAGCAAATTGGTCTAAAAATTCGCTTTTGTTCGGCAAATAGCCCCGCTATTCACCTCACAAAACCGAATTTTTATCCTCAATTTTCTGCCATCCTCGCTACGGGGTCGCCTAGATGGGCGCTATTCTCGGTCAGCCTCCTAGCGACAAGCCCCGGAGTGGCTTATCTTGAAGGAAAGGCGGAAGGCTGAGGTGCTCAGTCTTCCAGACACAAGTTTTCCCTGTCTTCCCGGGAGTCCGTCTGGTTTTGTCGACAGGCAATTTTTGCACTGAAATAAAGCAACACTATGAATATCGCTGTATCTTCCAAAACATCATCAACGCCAAAGGCTGCCATAAAGCCTGTGGTGGCGGATCTGGCTAACAGTCAGTGTGCAACTCCTTTTGATCAGCTGGGGTTGCATCCTCATCCGCAAGGAAAAGGTCTGGTCATTCGCGTATGGCGTCCGGATGCAACCATGGTCGAGGTGTTTGATCACCACACCGGCAAGCTGCTTGGCGAAATGAGCCGCAATGAGGCTGGTGTCTTTGAGCTGCATCTGTCCAGAAGAAAAAAGCCGTTTCTTTATCAGTTGGCGATCCATTGGGCAAATGGCCACCGCTTTGTGGTTTATGACCCATACTGTTTTGGGGAATATATTCTTGCCCAGTCAGATATTGAGTCGGATGGCCTTTATCGACACCTCGGGGCACAGGTGGTCTCCCATAAGATCAACAGCAAACTGAATATACAGGGTGTGTTGTTTAAGGTTTACGCGCCTTATGCCCGGTCAGTGAGTATTGTGGGAAGCTTTAATGGCTGGGATGACCGGCTCCATCCAATGGCCAGTGCGGATGATGGCATCTGGCGACTGTTTGTGCCCGGCGTTCAGGCTGGCGATCAGTATAAATACGCTATCCGTGATTATCACGGCAATTCGCTGCCACAGAAAACCGATCCGTTCGCCCGCCATATTGAGCAGTGGCCCGGACTGGCTTCTGTCGTACAGGGCGTCGATAGCTATGCCTGGCAAGACCAGCTGTGGATGGGTAAAAGAAAAGACAAGGCAGATAAAGAGCAGCCCTTCTCTATCTACGAAGTCCATGCGGGCTCATGGAAAAGAAAAGAGAACGGTGACTTCCTGAACTTTCGTGAACTGGCCGATGAGCTGATTCCCTATGTGATGGATATGGGCTTTACGCATGTTGAGTTGCTGCCTGTGTCGGAGCATCCGCTGTTTGATTCCTGGGGTTATCAGCCGGTTGGTCTTTATGCGTCCAGTAGCCGTTATGGTTCGCCGGATGATTTCCGCTATTTTGTTGATCAGTGTCACCAGAAAGGTCTTGGTGTCATTCTGGATTGGGTGCCTGCGCACTTTCCCAATGATGAGCATGGGCTGGCCAGGTTTGACGGCTCTTCACTTTATGAGCATCCGGATCCTCGTCGTGGCTGGCACCCTGACTGGCAAACCTGTATTTATGATTTTGGCAAGCCCTGGGTTCAGGACTTTCTGATCAGTAATGCCCTTTACTGGCTGGATGAATTTCATATTGATGGCCTTCGTGTCGACGCGGTTGCCTCCATGCTCTACCTGGATTACTCACGAGGTCAAGGTGAGTGGGAGGTCAATATTCATGGTGGTAATGAGAATCTTGAAGCCGTGGCTTTCCTGAAGAAGTTTAATGAGAAGGTACACGCTGCATTCCCGGATGTGATGACTATTGCGGAGGAATCAACCAGCTGGCCAGGTGTTTCCAAAGCGGTTGCAGACGGTGGGCTTGGGTTTGACTTCAAATGGAACATGGGATGGATGAATGACACGCTTGAGTATATGAAACTCGATCCTGTCTATCGCCAGCACCATCATGGGCAGATGACGTTCAGTACGGTTTATGCCTGGAGTGAAAATTTTGTTCTACCCCTGTCCCACGATGAAGTCGTTCATGGGAAGGGCACTATTCTGACCCGTATGCCTGGTGATGATTGGCAGCGTTTTGCCAACCTGAGGGCTTACCTGGCATTTATGTATGCGCATCCCGGTAAAAAGCTGCTCTTTATGGGCACTGAACTGGGCACCCATAACGAGTGGAATCAGAATGCTGAGCTGGACTGGGGCTTGCTGGACAATCCAGAGGGTTTCAGTGTGGGGGTTCAGAAGCTGGTTAAAACCCTTAACCAGCTGCATGGCTCAGAGCCTGCGATGTTTGAGCAGGATCTCAAGGCAGAAGGTTTTGCCTGGACCACCGGGGATGACAGGAGCCAGAGTGTGCTGGTGTTTCGTCGCTATGATAATGAAGGGAACTCAGTACAGGTTATCTGTAACCTGACGCCGGTTGTTCGTGACAGCTATCGCGTTGGTGTTCCAGAGGTTGGTCGCTATTGTGAAATTTTGAACACCGATAATACCTGCTTTGGCGGCAGCGGTGTTTCAGTCGGCGAGCTGCTTGAAACTGAGGAAATCCCGATGCATCATTTGCCATACAGTCTTTCTCTGACATTGCCGCCTTTGGCCACCGTGATCCTTAAGTGCTCCTGATCTGGATTCAAGGAACTGGCTACATCTGGTAGCCAGTTCTGTTGATCACGAGTGAACCATTCTGGCACCTTTGCAGCTTGGGTAGGTGCTGCATACCCAGCACTCCAAGCCTGCCTGATGACCTTTTTTAAGCGTTCGCAGTTGCATGGGGCTATGGCATTTGGGGCATTGCGGATCAACGATGGTCTCGACTTCGGCAATAGCTTCTCTTGGGGTCGGGAGTTCGTAATCAGGTGTTCCTTCCTCGGTAAATCCGCAGGTGGCGAGAACGGTACGTCGCAATTCGGTAACATCCCGCCAGGGCTTCATATCATATTCCAGTAACGGCAGTTCTGCCGCTTCACAGAGCTGGCGTAATATCTTGAACTCTTTTGAGTTGGACTTTGTGTTGTAGGGGATCAGGTTGATCACACAACAGATTTCCATCTTTTTGCGGTGATAGAGCACAAAGTCAAATCGACGGTTTTTTTTGATATTCAGTGCCATGGCGGTCCGGCTGAACCTGCCAGCTGCAAGAACGTCACCAACGGGCAAAGAAGGCAAAACCATTAAGTGACTGCGAACGGCAATATCCAGCTGACCGAAAAAAGCACGCTTATCCTGGTCGAAAAGAGGGGTGTTGGGTTTGGCTTTGAAAGGGCTGAAAGTCAGCCATAGAAACCAGGCAATCGCTGCAATAAATACTACCAAAGAGCCTGAAACAACGAGGGAAAAACTGTCCAGCAGCACTGCACTACCTTGTCTTGAATTTATGAGTCAATGATTGATAAAAACGTGGCTCTTTCAAAAGCGTCAACAATGGCCACCCCATGAAAACGTATTGGAGAACGAGAAGACCTGTATGACTAATCATTGGCGATGCAGAAAGTGCACTTGTGGTTTTTAACCGGCATGGGTAACCGGAAAAGAGCAGTCCTGATCATCCAGACATTCTTTTTATAAAAGAGTGACTGGAAATAATAGCAACAAATATTCTTTTGTCATAATAGGTGTTTCTCCACAATGTGTAGCACTGTGGAGAGTGACACAAGGCTATCTGGCAAAAGAGTATTCGGGTGGCCTGGCACCAGTTTAAACCGGGAATGACTCTTCCTGAGTAGCACTCTGAGTGCTTTCAGTGCCATTACCGTTGTCGGGTACGACTTTCGTGGCGATAAGACCTTTGGGACCATGGCCAATCTCAAAGCTGACAACCTGGCCTGCTTTCAGTGTTTTAAAGCCGTCCATATCAATGACAGAGTAATGAATGAGAACATCCTGATTCTCTGTCGCTTCCTGCGCCTGGATAAATCCATACCCTTTGGGGTTATTAAACCACTTGACTGTACCTACCAGCATAGCTTCCATTTCCTTCTTGGTCGCTTCCATACAGCTTGAATCCTTAAATATTACATTGAAGGAACTGCTGGGAAACTGCAACCCTTGTTGTTTTATTTTTTGGCATTTTTTTATGGTTATTCATAAAAAGTGTCGTCCTTGCCACTTTGTTCCCTTTACCTATGTTGAAATCCATCTCGATAAATGGAACTGAACCACAGATTTCCAGAAAAGGGAACTTACAATATAACATCATAAATTGTGCTTTTAATAGCCCTGTTCAGGCTTTATCTGCTGATATATCGGGCTTTTTCAGTTTTTTATTGGTGGGGTGTTGTGCATGGAGCAACGTCTGTGCTCGCACACGCTGGTCAATAAGGTACGACAGGTGACTTTTTATAGAGAGGAGGCTGTGGTTATTTTCAGCTGTATCAGCACAAAAGGCTACAATTAAAGCCTCTGGATATGGTGAGTAAACCTCCATGGACCAGCATAATGATTATGATTCCGTTGGTGATGGAAAGCTGATCCTTGCCCTGCTTATCAAGCTTTTCCTGAGTGGTGTTCAGGTCGTTGGGGGAAGCGTTGCCGGAAGCCTCTCCCTGATCGCAGACTCGCTGCATAACCTGGGTGATGCCGGTGCAATTCTGGTTGCTGTCATTGCCAGGCGAATAGGTTGCAAGTCAGCAGATAAACACATGACCTACGGATACAAAAGGGCAGATATTCTCGGGGCTTTAATAAACAGTGTATTTTTACTGGTGGTGGGGGGGTATCTGATCTGTGAGGCCACAGGTAAGTTTTTTTACCCCAGGGAAGTTGATGGCTGGATTGTGCTGTCGGTTGCCGGTGTTGCCCTTCTGGTTAACATCACCACATCGCTGCTGACTTTCAAGGCTGGAGCCAGAAGCGATATCAATATCAATGCGGTCTTTATTCACAGTGCTTCCGATGCGGTTGCTTCCCTGGTAGTCATCGTAGCGGGTGTGCTGATCATCAACTACCAGCTCTATATTTTTGATGTGATAGCCACCATCGGGATATCAGTCTACGTGATCTTTAATGGCGCAATTCTGTTGAGACGCTGCATTATTATTCTTATGCAGGGGGTTCCGGGCGGCATCGATATTGAACAGATCAGGGCGGCCCTGGAAAGCATTGAGGGGGTAAAAAGAGTAGGGTGCATGCACGTCTGGCAGCTGGATGATAAAAAGATCTTCTTTGAAGGCAGAATCCTTTTGAATGGCGCGGAGCCTGAAACGATTAAACGAAAAATCCGGGTGGCGTTACGGCACCAGTTCTGTATTAATCATACGACTCTGGAAACAAAAACCAGCCGTCGTATCTAACATCAAAACCATGGCCTTTGGTGATAAATTGTCACGAAATAATTAAATGGTCTAATCCCATGTTTGAACTTTATCTTGTGGCAAAACTCTTAACTCTAATGTTGAACCATAGAGTCTAGGGGATAACTGGCTATGAATGTGCCATCAATTTCTGCCAAAAGCACAGCTGTGTTCCAGCCTCAATGCCATGGCGATCAAGAGAGAGAAAGCGCCAGCGCAGCCCCGGTAAAGTTTGATCGCTGGATGATCAGTTTAAGCGAGATTGACAGTTTCCTGCGGGGCAAGGACCATGAGGCGGTTGAGCGTATCGCAGAGCGTATGTGCACAAGGTCGGAGCACCAGCAAGGTACGAAATCCTTCAATTTGAGTAACCCGGAAAAAGATTCTGGTGCCTGCGCTC
>NZ_JBLYNS010000161.1:0-10201 GCF_049310205.1 Endozoicomonas sp. ALC013
TCGCCGATACCTGCCTTTTACTTTGGTGGAAGCTGAGTGTTGGTATCCTGTAAAGTCTGAGATCCTGAAACGCCATAAGTTGTCACCAGCTATCCCCGCACCATTAACGTTTTCAAACAACATCCACGATAAATTTTGTGACCCTTTGGAAACTCTTGGATCACCGTTTGATTCAGGTCATAAGAGCGTATCAATGCATACCTGAAGTGTCATTTATGTGCTATTGTCCCCGACGTTTTTTCGCTATTCCCCAGGCAATTTCTTCCAGGCAGGTATTAATAAGTAGCTAACCATATGAAATATGGCCAGCTACTTAAACAATGCTTACCTCTGAGAAACTCAGCCATCAGTGAATATCAAGAGGGCTCCCAATGAACGTTTTAACAATGACCGACCTGGATCTGGCAGGCAAACGCGTGCTGATCCGTGAAGACCTGAATGTTCCGGTAAAAGACGGCAAGGTCACCAGTGACGCCCGTATTCTGGCGTCTCTGCCAACCATCGAGCAGGCTCTGGCAGCCGGTGCTCACGTCATGGTGACCTCTCACCTGGGTCGCCCGACTGAAGGTGAGTATGAAGAGCAGTTCTCCCTGAAGCCAGTAGCAGACTACATTGGCAACCTGCTGGGTAAGGAAGTTCGCCTGGTCAAAGACTGGGTTGACTTTGGTTTTGACGTGGCAGCCGGAGAGCTGGTTATTCTGGAAAACTGCCGTTTCAACGTCGGCGAAAAGAAAGACGACGAAGCCCTGTCCCGCAAAATGGCCGCCCTGTGCGATATCTATGTGATGGATGCTTTCGGCACTGCACACCGCGCCCAGGCTTCCACCCATGGTGTTGGCAAGTTTGCCGCTGTTGCCTGTGCCGGTCCACTGCTGGCGGCCGAGCTGGAGGCTCTGGGCAAGGCTATGGATAAACCAGAGCGTCCGATGACGGCGATCGTTGGTGGTTCCAAGGTTTCTACCAAGCTGACCGTGCTTGAGTCGCTGTCCGGCGTTTGTGACCAGCTGATCGTCGGTGGCGGTATCGCCAACACCTTCCTGGCAGCTGCTGGCAAAAATGTGGGCAAGTCCCTCTACGAAGCAGACCTGATCCCTCAGGCCAAAGCCCTGATGGAAAAGTGTGATATCCCGATGCCAGTGGATGTGGTTTGCGGTAAGAAATTCGATGAGAACGAGACCGCCATCATCAAGTCGGTGGATGAGGTTGAAGATGACGATATGATCTTTGACGTTGGCCCGGAAACCCAGAAGCTGTTTGCCGACGTTCTCACGGCAGCAAAAACCATCCTGTGGAATGGTCCGGTGGGAGTTTTCGAGTTTGACCAGTTCGGTGAGGGTACCCGTTCACTGTCCATGGCCATTGCCAACTCAGATGCATTCTCCATCGCTGGCGGTGGCGATACCCTGGCCGCTATCGACAAGTACGGCATTAAAGATAAAGTGTCGTACATTTCCACCGGTGGCGGTGCCTTCCTTGAATTTGTCGAAGGCAAGGTTCTGCCTGCAGTAGCCATGCTCGAAGCAGCAGCCAAGTGCTGATCGGTCGATCAAAAGAGCCGGAAGACAATTTATGTTCTTCCGGTATTTTTCCTTCCTTTCCCCCCCCTTGTTTACTTGCTTCCCTGAAAAAATAGTCTTTCCATAAAGGACTCTGCTGCTGATTGAGTATTGTCTGAGTGACTGAGTCCTGTAGAATGCTCTCGTCGAACACCTTTAGATCAGCTGATTCTATTGAATGCAGAAACCAACTGCTGGCCTGCGTTAATGTGCTTTTTACTGGCATAGTTCTTGTATTCAGCACATACACTGACTTCTACTGTCGTGTGCTGCCCTCAATAAATAAGGGCAATGTTAACTGTACGACAGCCCGGCAACTTGCCAAATTGGCTGAATGTCTGATGATGAAGTTCACACATTGCAGGGAACCACTTCATGGCACTCTACCTGACCGTTGGTTATTTTCAGTAAACGTCGTCAAAAGGATTTGTTATGTCATCTGAACAAGCGGCTTTGCAACAGGGATGGTATCTGCTGAAAGCCAAAAACCGGGAAGAGGTTCGTGCCCGGGATAACCTTGAGCACCAGGGCTTTGAGGCCTATTGTCCTCTCATTCAGGAAAAAAGCACTCGCGCTCCCCTGTTTCCGGGCTATCTGTTCATCCGCTTAGACAAGGACGCCCTTCCCTCTTTTCACAAAATCCGTTCAACCCGGGGCATCGCCCAGGTTGTCCGGTTTAATAAGATCAGTCAAAAGCTATATAACGAAGGGCGACTTCCTGAAAAGGATATGGGCAAGCTACTACCCAGGCCGATACCTGATGGTGAGCAGCTGATCGACCAGATTGAGGCATTTGTCTGGAAATACAATGGCCGCATTCCGGATGAAAAGCCAGACTCCGTCAGCTTCAAAGAAGGTGAGTCGGTACTGTATAACAACCCTCTTTTCCAACATCTTGAAAGTACGTTTGTCAAAGGTGTTAAGATCGACCGTGGTATTATTCTTATCCAGTTCATTGAAAGTCAGCGAACTGACGAAGGCATTGAAGAAAAGATTGTTGCCAGAAAAGAGATAGAAGTTCCCTTAAAGGACCTCCAGAAAGTACCTGAAGAAAGTTAATGGACAAACTTAAGCTTATCTCTGATATGCGCCCGCTCTCGTACGGCCTGACTCCGTATCCTCACGAGCAGGCATACTTTGAGTATTACCGCATTGACCTGGAAAAGCGCCTCCCTGATGTCCAGCATTGCCTGGGGTATATAAACAGCACTGAATACCGCATTGCCTGCCACTTATATACCCGACCTGAAGCCAAAGGCTCGGTATTTCTGCTCCATGGCTACTATGACCATGTCGGCTTGTTTGAGCATATTATCCGCTTCTTTATTGAAGAAGGCTTTAACGTTCTGGCCTACGATCTTCCCGGTCACGGGCTTTCCAGTGGCCAGCCAGCGACCATTGAAGACTTTGCACACTATCGCCTGGTGCTGGCAGATGTTATGCAGTACTGCACGTCAATGCTGCCCGGGCCATGGCTTGCCTACGGTCAGAGCACAGGGGGTGCCATTATTACCGAGCTGTTGCATCACCATACCCGGCAAGGCACGCCTATGCCTTTTGATCAGGTTATCCTGTCTGCTCCACTGGTTCGGCCCTGGTTATGGAAACTCAGCCGACTACAGCTCTATCTGGTCCGGCCTTTTATTCGCCAGATTCCCAGACAATTCAAAGATAACTGTCGGGATGAAGACTTCCTGAACAGAGCGCACAATGATCCACTGGCACCAACCGTGTTACCCACACAATGGGTCTCTGCTTTAGACCGCTGGATTCGAACAATAGAGTCATCCAAAGAGCAAATCCCGTTAAGCCCGCTGATCCTTCAGGGCACGGATGACACCACAGTGGACGGCCCCTATAACATTCAGGCTTTAGGGCAACTATATCGCTCGCCCAAAGTCCTCTGGCTGGAAGGTGCCCGGCATCACCTGCCGAATGAGCTGACAGAAACCCGGGCTCAATATATGCAATGGTTATCAAAAGAGATGGATGCCCGGCAGGCTGACCGGGAATAGCCCCCTCCAGACAACTCTTTCCAGTAGGCGACCCCGACGCAGGAATGGCATAAAATTGAGGATAAAAATCCCGATTACAAGCACCTTGTAGCAAGCACATTATAGATGGTGCCTACCGTTGCACTTATCCCATAAACTCCACAGGAAGTCCCAATCAATGAAATACATAGGAGCACACGTCAGTGCGGCCGGTGGTGTCGAAAATGCCCCGGTGAATGCTCATGAATTAGGCGCAACCGCCTTTGCCCTGTTCACCAAAAATCAAAGACAGTGGAAGGCCAAACCACTGTCAATGAAGAGCATCGAGTTATTCAGAGAGCGTTGTGAGCAATATCATTTCACACCGCAACAAATTCTTCCCCACGACAGTTATCTGATCAACCTGGGTCATCCGGAGCAGGAAGCCCTGGAAAAGTCCCGGGCGGCATTTATTGATGAGATGGAACGGTGTATGCAGCTCGGTCTTGACCGACTGAACTTTCACCCGGGCAGTCACCTGAGAAAAATCGGGGTATCGGACTGCCTGAGTAAAATTGCCCAGTCCATCAATATAGCCCTTGAGCAAACTCAGGGCGTGATTGCGGTGATCGAAAATACCGCAGGCCAGGGCAGCAACCTGGGGTGGCAATTTGCCGAAATCGCCGAAATCATTGATCAGGTGGACGACAAAAGCCGTGTTGGTGTCTGTCTGGATACCTGCCATACCTTTGCTGCCGGTTACGACCTTCGCACGCAGGACGCCTGCCAGAAAACGTTTGCTGAGTTCGAGCAGGTCATTGGTTTTCAGTACCTGAAAGGCATGCACCTGAATGACTCCAAAGGTGCACTGGGCTCACGAAAAGACCGGCATCACAGCCTTGGTCAGGGCGAGATTGGCTGGGAGGTGTTCCGCTATATCATGGCTGACAACCGGTTTGACGGCATTCCCATGGTTCTGGAAACCATTGATGAAACCCTCTGGGCGGACGAGATAGAGTCACTGAAAATGATGTCCGGAGCCTATCCGTAACCGAAGGATACTCCCGCCGGGCCGGGCGGGAGGTGAATTTTGTCAGCCTCCTAGAGTCCTGAGTTTCCGCCTTTAGGCCCTATGGGTCCTTCGACAGGCCTCAGGGTGTACGGGTATTAACACTTTTCTGCACTAGTATTCTGCATGCATTTCCATCTGTTCATTGCAATCCGCATTCCCCGTTCTTAAACGGATACGTGTCAGGAACTCCCCGGCAGTCAAACCCACTTCTTCTCCTGGTGGCAAGCTGTCGTCTGGCTGCCCGGAGACTCCATCTACAGAGTTGGCGGGACTGAGCAGAGCTTTCAAGTTGTCCAACTTTTGTCGGTCGTCACTGCCCTGATCATTTAACGTTTCCCAAAAAACATTCAGGGTATCGCCGAAATACTTCGCCATGCTATTGGCTACATACTTTTCCCTGTCGACCATTGCGACGGGGCAATAATTTTCAACTCTTGGAATTATATAAAAGTACCTGGTGTCGACTAATGGTTCTGGCACACGGAAAGTAATGCAATATTCTTCTTCCCAGAAATCTTCTTCCAGGAAATCTTCTCCCCAGTAATCATGATGGGTGGAGTTTATATCTTCATACTGTCTGGAAACCTCAAATATACCGTATAAGCTCTCATAATCGGAAAAGTATTTATCAAGAAAGTCGTTTATCTTAATACTTTCCACAAAGAAGAAGTAATCATCTGATGAATCCAGAGCTGGCGTTTCATTTGCCCTGATAGTCCGTTGGATCGCATTGGCTGCCTCATCAGCAAACCCTTCCTGGTACAGCTTGTCTCTGACCTGTCTGGTGAAACGTGCTTTTGCGTCTTCAGAATACACACTCTGGGTACAATACACCGTGCATTTTTTGCTGTCCTTTAATTCATCACGGATCTGCTCCCGAATTCGATCCAACAGTTGTACTCCTGAAGGTAGTAAACAGCGACCAACTGGTGTTGATGCGGTTTCCCTGCCCACGGCACCTTCTGGATTATCTCCAGGCATCTGAGCACTTACATCAGCCGCTGGTATTTGATGGATGTTTCTTGCCCCATGCCGGGTGCTCGGTCTGCCCTCGTCTGGATGGTTTGAACCATCTGTGTGGGGAAAAGCACCCCCCTGCACTGTCGATAAGTTCATCTCGTTACTATCCTCATGTTTTAATTCATGAATATAGTCTGCAATCCGGGTTGCAGATTATTGGTACTCTGGATGTGTACCTGGCAGTAAAAAACCAATAGATAGAATTCATCAAAAAAAGTTCCATATATTTACTTTCTCCCCGCCAGCACCTGGAATCGATTGTTCACAACATAATCAAAAATTAAAACGAACGTTTTTCTAAAAAAAGTGTCCAACTTTTAACAGTTCGATTTTATGAACCATCGTACTGCATAATCCAAAACAGATAATTCAGTTTTATCAAATAGTTATTTCACAGAAGGAGCTGAGAAGTCATGATCAGGGAAGCAATACCAGGCGTGGATGAGCGCTATCCGGGTTTATTTTTACCAGCACCTGAAATAGCGGTGTCACAAGGGTTGGCGAACGACAGGACAAATTCCAGTGAACAAATGCCAGGGACAGGCCAGCCTCTGAATCATCGAGCCCTCAAAGTAGCCTACGTGGGAATGGGCCCTATTGCCCTTTACAATGCATTGCAATTGAAGGCAGGGCAGCCTGATACGGATATAGAAATGTTTGAAAAGAGAGCAGAATACGCTCGAAATCACACAGTTCACATTGATGATCACTGCTTCAGATCACTGAAGAGTTATGACCATCCGGTGTTAACACAGGGAATGGCGCAGCTTAGAGATAAAATCCGCAGGCAGCATGGTCATATCAGTTGTAAAGAGCTTGAAACCGATCTGAAGTCAATTGCCCAACGAATGGGCATCACCCTGCACGCTGGCAGTGATTATGAAGTGGTTGCCATTGGCGATGGTAAAGTAACGTTTACATCAGGAGAAGCCCTGTTTGATGCCCTTGTCTGTGCCGATGGCGCACATTCAAAAAGTAGAAAAGCGTTACTGAAAATGGCAGATAACCCGGACTACCAGGGAGAAGATATTGCCTTCTCCGAACTGTCATCAACCGATGAAGACAGTGAGTTTACCTCAAAAAAAGACCTGCAATATCGAGTCAGGGTAAAATACCAGGTCAAGGGCCCAACGAAAAAGCTGACCAGTGGCTGGCTTAATCTTTCCCGCTATGTTTATGCAACCTTCAAATTGATGTTATCACCGGTCGAAGAGAGAATTCGCCCACTCAATGAACAGACCAATGAGGTCACCATCGACTTTTTTATTTCAAAAGAAGAGTTCGACAGTCTCTCTGGCTACAACCTTGGCCATGCCGCAAAGCTCTCCGACAGTAACGTAAGGGATAGCCTGAAAGAAAAAATAAAAAACTGGCAGGCGATAAAGCAGCAATTCTGCCAGGAAACCCTCATTGCTGACACTGAAGAATTGACGCCCCATACCCTGTCTATTTTTCATGCCCGTAAAGTTCACCATGTCACGCCATCAGGCAAGCTTATCTGCATCGCCGGAGATGCCGCCACATCACTTCCCTATTACCGCTCGTTGAATAACTTTCTGTTGGTAGGTGCCAAACTTGGCAGAAAGCTGGCATCGGCAAGCAGGGCAGATTTAGCCAAAACAGGCGAAGCCTATGAGCAATACGCCAGCCGTCGTGCTCGCTGGGAAGGCTTTAAAGCCACACTCAAAAACTTCATGATCAACGTTATGAAACTCTGTTTGTGGATAAGCAATAAAGTATTCTGGAAAATCAATGTCTGGGATCCGTTGAAACTTAAGGATCAGAGAAAGACATTACCCGAATGGGAAGTTCAACGGCATCATCCCACTGCAATGTTAACCGTTGGATAACCAAGGCTGTCCGAGAATAGACTCACCTCACAAAACGGAATGGTTATTCTTGATTTTCACCACCCTCGCCATGGGGTCGCCCGGACGGGCGCTATGCTCGTACCAGACGGGATGCGTGTATGCTTTCAATGTTTATCCGCATTAGTCTGACGTTTGATGGCGGGCTGCTGGTTCAGGTTTTACTGTCAGACATCAATCGGCCGCAAAGAAACCAGTTCCATACTATCCCGTTTGTACCCCATAGCGGGTGCATGGCAGAAAATCGCATCTTTGATCCGGGTAATGGGCCGCAGGACTAACTCTTTGCCCCTTAACCCTCCCTTATAGCCCTGGTACCACTCGTAGCTGGTATACAGCACAACGCCACCGGTGAGAATGCCCGCTACTACCCCTCCGGCCAGGGCAGGTAACGGAATGCCTGCATCCACTTCGTCGGTGTTAAGGAGCGATGAAGTATTGCCGTTATCGATTGTGTTAACCGATAAAGAATCCGGTGAACTTGACAGGCTCGTCGATAACGATGTTTTTGCGCTCGGTGAGTAGTTCCGGTAATCGGGGCTGTCTGTGGTAGCCAGGGTTACAGTGCTGTTGCCATGTGTTTCCAGAGATGAAGATAATACGTCATCTGTTGTTTGAGCGCTGCCGACTGTAGTAGTTGTGGCGAGACGTGTGGATGAAGATAATTCGTCAACTGTTGTTGGAACGCTGGCGGCTGTAGTGGTGGTTGTGGTGAGTCGTGTGGTTGGAGCATCACTGCTTACCGTCGAGCATTTTGCCTTATTACAAACAGGAATTTCCATCCTGCTACGCCTACCACCAGTCCTGGTCAGTTTGGTGTTACAGGCATAGGTGCGAGTAAATGGATAAGCAGTGTCGCCAGCGGCTATGCCTGCGTAATTGCCCTTGATCTCACTGTTGCAGGCAGTGGTATCGGTGATTTTTACATTAGCCCTGTGTAGATAGCCAACTCCCACTGCAGCATAGCCCTTTATAGCATAGAGACCTCTTCCTTCAGCGAATATCTTACAATCGATAGCGGTTGTCTGGCTAATCTCTATGTTCTCCCCTTCAAACTTAGATTCAGCCGCAGCAATTGCCACAGCACCTCTAGTATGGGTTGAATACCTGGAGGAAATGTTGACCTGCCTGGCAGTGGTGTTACGGATCACACAATCATTACTAGCGAAGGTAGCGGCAACAGCTACCCGCCCCTCGGCGGACAATTGACCACCTTTGGCCAAAGTATTTTCGATTGTGCTTCCATCACAGTGTACTGTTACAATGCCCGTATCGGATACTGGGCGAAAGAAACCCCCACGAGCCCCTTCGGATTTCAATATGTTGTTGATAGCAGTGGTATTGCTAATAGTGCATTTATCTGCGTTGGCAACAACTACCGCAATCATTGGATCTATTGTCCCAGGTCTCTGCACAAGCAGGTTGTTATTGATGGCAAGGGTATCCTCTATAGTTGTGTCTTTCGCATCAGCTGCAACACCACCTGCAACAACCTCAAGCGTTTTGCCTACCAGCCAGTTATTGGTGAGTCTTGAGTTGCTAACAGTGACTCCTTCCATTTTCGCAGCCATCCAGCCAATGTGTAACTTCTGAGGAGTTTTGTCTGAAGGTTCTGCTGTGATCCGGCAATAGTCAATCGAGTTGCTGTCAAGGGAGGCATCCCCACTGGCTACTCCGGTCAATATTGCTGCAAATGCCGGTTGTTTAAATTTGTAATTTTTGTTTGTATCGTATCGAACATCTGCGATCATCTTCGAGTGCCTGACTTGGTTACCCTCCAGTTTTGCGCCGACGGTCTCACCCGCCAGCATTCCCAGCCTCAAAGCATTGCTGCCGTCATGCACCACAGTGATAATAGAATGTTCCACGGTGTTATTTTTCAACAGTGCGCCTTTGTCGGCTTTACAGGTGACAAGGCCCTTAGAACCAAAGCTAGTGATACGTATATCGGCTTTTTCGACCACCAGGTTACGAACTATCCCCCCCTGCCCCAACGTCGAGAAGAGGCAGCTATCCAGGTTGCTAATTCTCTTACCGTTACCGTTGTATTCACCAGTGAAGTACGGGATGGCTGAGTGGTTGCCAGCATCAAAATGAGCCTCCTGTATATAGGTACAATTGGGTAGATAGCCTTGCTCATTCCCTATCCTGATTCTGGCCAGGTCAGCACTGCTCCGAACAGGAATCGGCTCGCCCCTGCACCCCGGCGGGGTGGTTGCCGAACTGGTCGGTTGTGATGTTGGGAAAGTCGAAGGCGAAACAGCTGAACTCGACGATTCTGAAGATGTTAGCGTTGGCGATAAAGCAGGAGAACTGGTCAATTCCGTAATTGTCGGAGACAAAGACGAAGTGCCGACACTTTCCTGCCGTGAGCTTGATAGCACTCGAGTTAGCGTTGCAGAACTGGCCAATTCTGAAATTGTCGAAGCCGACGATGAAGTGACAACACTTTCCAGCTCTGAGCTTGATAGTGCTGGTGTTGACATTGCAGGGTGGGTCAAATCTGAATTGATCGAAGACGACGAAGTGAGTGTACTTTCCAAATGTGAACTTGACGGTCTCACCGGGAACGATGTTTTTGTACTCAATGGGTAGCTCGGGGAATCAGGGCTGCTTGTGGCAGTCGGGGTTGCCGTGCTGTTGCCCGGTCTATCCAGAGATGAAGATAGAGGTGAAGATAAAAGTTCAGTTGTAGCCTGGCCTCTGTAAGCA
>NZ_JBLYNS010000162.1:0-10161 GCF_049310205.1 Endozoicomonas sp. ALC013
GTAGTCATAATAGTGGTTGTTCATAGACGGGATATTTCCTCTTTTAACCAGTTGCCCGCTAAAGTGCTTAAACAGTTTTGACGGTTAAACTGTCGTTGATATTCACGTTGGGTGTTTTTACTGTTGCAGCCTGTAAAGAATGAGTCGTTATTATGGATGTTGATCAGGAGCTTGATCTTAAAGGTATGAACTGTCCACTGCCACTGCTGAAAGCCAAACAGGCACTCAGTCGAATGCAGTCAGGTCAGGTTATCAGAGTGTATGCGACAGATCCCGGTTCGGTCAGGGATTTTGCCAGCTTTGCTAATATCAGCGGGCATATCCTGCTGGCCAGTGAAGAAGAACACGGCGTTTATATCCATACATTGCAGCATAAGTAGTAAGGGATTTGAGTTGAATAATGAATCTTGAGTCGTTGAATAACTAACGGAGCATTTGATGCTGAATGTCATTAAGGGATGGTTGCACAGCTATCTCTCGGATCAGGAAGCGATTGTTCTTCTGATCCTGTTGCTGGTTGGCTTTGTTGTTGTGCTGACCATGGGAAAAATGCTGGCACCGGCATTGGCTGCTTTGATTTTTGCGTTTCTGATGCAAGGCCTGGTGAACTGGCTTGAGCGACAGCGAATGCCTCATCTTCTGGCCGTTAACCTGGTTTTTACCGGATTTGTTGCCGCGTTGTTGCTGGTGATTTTTGTGGTGGTGCCACTGGTGTGGGAACAGGTGACACACCTGTTAAATGCCATGCCAGGCATGGTTCGCCAAGGGCAGGCGTTGCTGGTGAGTTTGCCAGATCTATACCCCGGTTTTGTTTCTGAACACCAGGTCAGCCTGCTGGTCACAACCATTAATAAGCACCTGGCCGACTTTGGTCAGTGGGTATTGTCTTTTTCGCTGTCCAAGCTCCCCGGTATTGTTGCTCTTCTGGTCTACCTGATTCTGGTGCCTATCCTGGTTTTCTTTTTTCTCAAGGATAAAGAGGTTTTGCTGGGCTGGATGGCCGGTATTCTCCCTCGCCGTCGCAGGCTGATTGACCAGGTTGCTGATGAGATGAATGACCAGATTGCCAACTATATCCGGGGGAAGGCGATAGAAATTGTTATTGTCGGGGGTGTCAGTTATGTGCTGTTTGCCCTGTTAGGGTTAAGCTATTCTGCGCTTCTGGCGGTGATGGTCGGTTTCTCGGTTGTTGTGCCCTATATCGGGGCGACCGTGGTGACGATTCCCGTTGCCATTATTGGTTTTTTCCAATGGGGGTTGGATGATCAGTTTGTGATTCTGATGGTGTGCTATGGGATCATTCAGGCGCTGGATGGTAATGTGCTGGTGCCGCTGCTGTTCTCTGAAGCGGTGAACCTTCATCCTGTTGCTATTATTATTGCCGTTCTGGTGTTTGGCGGTTTGTGGGGGTTCTGGGGAATCTTTTTTGCCATTCCTCTGGCAACCTTGTTAAAGGCGGTAATGAATGCCTGGCCGACAGTGGCGGATGTGGAGTTAAGTTAAAGACAACTACTGAAAAAGTGGGCAATGCCCGCTTTTTCAGTCCGCAAGAGAGTGTTTTTATTACTCCTCTTCATTGCTGTTGTCACTGCTGTCGGTCTGCGCCTGAGTGTCTACCATTTGTGCGGCCTGCAGAACATCTTCAACATGCCCTTTAATGCGAACCTTTCGCCACTCGTGTTGCAGTACACCATTGCTATCGATCAGGAAGGTGCTTCGCTCGATACCCATATACTCCTTGCCATACATCTGCTTTAACTTGATGACGTCAAACAGTTTGCAGAGCGTTTCATCTTTATCGGAGATCAGCTCAAAAGGGAACTCGTGTTTGGCCCGGAAGTTTTCATGAGCCTTGATGCCATCTTTGGATACGCCAAAGACCAGCGTGTCTGACTCTTGAAATTGGCTGTAATGATCTCTGAAGGCCTGTCCTTCACTGGTACAGCCTGGGGTATTGTCTTTTGGGTAGAAAAACAGGACGACTTTACGGCCTTTGAGTTCAGAGAGTTTGACCGTCGTGTCGCTGGTCGCTTGGGCGGTAAAGTCAGGAACGGGTTGGCCCAGAGTTACGCTCATGTTTTATCCTTAGTCGCTCTCATTAGTCATTATTAATTTCAGGGGAGTTAGTTTAAACCATCACTGAAAAAAAGGCAGGTCTTAAAAGGTATTCAAAAATTTTAAGCTTTTTCTCTTCTTTTTTTCCCAACTTTTTATCTTATTCGACTTCAGTTTTTCAACAAAGTTCAATAAACAGCCTGGCCGGGATGGATTTCGGCCTTGTGAATGTAAAAGGGCGTTAGTAACATTACGCAAGATTCTGCCTTTAGGAGTGAACTGATGATTACCGGGAGCCTGGTGGCTATTGTTACCCCCATGTATGGCAATGGTGAGCTGGACTGGGAGAGTATGCATGCCCTTGTAGAGCATCATATTGACCAGGGGACGGATGGGATCGTAGTGGTGGGTACCACGGGTGAGTCAGCCACTCTGACGGTGCAGGAACATTGTGAAGCCATAAAACGCATGGTGGACCAGGTGAATGGCCGGATTCCCGTGATTGCCGGTACCGGGGCAAACTCAACCGCAGAGGCCGTCCACCTGACGGCGGAAGCCAAGGCACTGGGCGTGGATGCCTGTTTGCTGGTGACCCCTTATTACAACAAGCCGACTCAGGAAGGGCTTTACCTTCATTACCAAACGGTGGCTGAATCGGTGGCGATTCCCCAGATCCTCTATAATGTTCCCGGCCGAACGGCGGTGGATCTGCTGCCGGAAACCATTGGTCGCCTGAGCCAGCTGGACAATATTGTCGGCGTTAAGGAAGCCACGGGCATTGTTGAGCGTGGCCAGCAGATTCGGGCGTTGTGTGGTGAAGACTTTGCCATCTACTCCGGTGATGATGCTACCGGTATGGAGCTGATGCTCCAGGGGGCAAATGGCGTTATCTCTGTAGTCAATAATGTTGCACCAAAGATTATGCATGAATTATGTGTTGCTGCCACGGCGGGCGATCGCAGTACAGCAGAAGCGCTCAACGCCCGGATTGAAGCATTGAGCAGTCAGCTCTTTCTGGAAGCCAATCCGATTCCAGTAAAATGGGCATTAAAGGAGATGGGGATGATCAAGGACGGTATTCGTTTACCATTGACGCCCCTGTCGGAGTGTTATCACTCCGATGTTAGAAGTGCACTGCAAAAGGCGGGGTTGATTTGATGGTTCCAGGTCAAAGGATCAGTGAGTTGCCAAGGCATGCCCGGTTGGGCCTGTCTGTTGTGATCAGCGCATTGGTGCTGACAGGTTGTGCCAACCCTTTTGGCCAGCAGGGGTATCTGCGGGATCGTGCCGGAGACTACATCGAGGCGCAGACCGCTGAGCCCATCACCTTGCCGGCGGGAACTCAGGCCAGGGAACTGGGGGATATTCTGGTGATTCCAGAGGCTGGCCTGACTGACCAGAAACTGCCACGGGAGTTCGAAGTTCCAAGGCCTTCCCAGCGGTTGATGTTAAAAGAAGGTGATCATTACAGCCTTGAACGCGATGGCAGTCAGGAATGGTTGTCCGTTGATCGTGGGCCGGGTGAAGTGTTGCCTGGTGTGCTGGGCTATATTGAATGGCTGATGGAAGAGCTGGGTGTTGGCATTGCCAGCACAGAGTTTGACAAAGGCATTGTTGAAACCCAGTGGCATGACTTTGGCAAGGATAAAGATCACGGTGTGATGTACCGGACATTCGGTAAGTTATTTGGTGCTGATGATCTTGAGCCGATGGAAGAACGCTTTCGCTTTGAGGTTCGCAATGGCCTGAAAGGCGGAACCACGGAGGTTTATGTCTATCATCAGGGTCGGCCATTGGCTAAAAAAGGGAAACCGGCTGCGACTCCTGAGAACTGGGATAACCTGGGAGAGCCAAGCAAGCGGAAGGCAAACGATGTGCTCTCAGAGATGCTGGTTTACCTGGCACGGGATGATGTTCAGTCATCGGTTTCTCTCCAGGCTCAGGGGCTTGATATTGCTTCAGTCACAGAAGCGGGCCGGGATGGTAATGGTAACCCGGTGCTGACGGTACGTGGCCTGTCCTATGCCCGTGTCTGGGACGCTGCTGCCAACGCTATGGATAATGCTGGACTGAAGGTTGTTGATCGTAACCGTTCCGCCGGTCTTTTCTATCTTGCTGACAGTGTGCCACAACTGGAACAGGAGCAAGAGAAAAAGAGCTTCTGGTCAGGTTGGTTCAGTGATGATCAAGACTCCGATGTGTCTGATGAGCAGAAAACGCTGACGGTCAGGGTGAGTAATTACTCTGAGGCGGTTCAGCTTTCTGTAGAAAAGGATGTGAATACCTCAGCGCCTGCAGATGTCAGTCAGAGACTGCTCAAGGTGATTCAGGACAATCTTCAATAAATAATGATCTTCAATAAATAAAGCAGGCGTAAGCCTGCTTTATTGCATCTATCCCTGAACGACAGTTGTTCCTTTTGATGGTTTATCTGGCATCGATCAAACCATATTCCTTATCCAGAATTTCAATAATCTCGGCCTTGGGGTTGTCAGAAAGTTTGAGAGGCTTACCGGTAATCTTTTCAGCAATCGCTGTGTAGGTTCTGGAAAGGTCCATTAATGCGCTTTCCGGCAGTGCGTGATCTCTGGCAAGGGCTTCCCGCTCCGGCATTCGCTCTTTATTCAGCAGGATATCAGGCTCAGGGAAGTGATTAAGCAGAAACTGCCGGAAGCTCTCTTTTGAATTTTCAATCACCTCGCCCTGACGATAGGCTTCACCGTCCCAGATTCTGGAAGAGTCCGGCGTGCCAACCTCATCCATATAAATCAGCTTTTCCTGTCCACGGGCATCGGTGACGTAACCAAACTCAAATTTGGTATCAACAAACATCTGGTCCAGGGCAGTCAGGGACTGGCTGATAACCGTGAAGCCTTCCTGAAGCAGGGTTTCGTAGCGGTCAATATCATCAGGATGGCGAAAATTGAAAGCCCTGTAATTACCTTCCAGGTCCTTGCGGGTAATATTGACGTCATCCGCCTCAGGGACTCCGGGAATGCCTGTTAACACCCCCTTGGTTGATGGGGTAATCAGTAGCCCCGGCAGTGGTTGATCTTTCTCCAGCCCTTCCGGAAGTCGTATACCGCAGAACTCCCGTTCGCCTTTGCTGTAGGCCCGCCACATTGAGCCGGTAATATATTGACGACCGATGGCTTCAATCATTACCGGTTGCGCTTTCTGGACAATCCAGACCAGTGGATGAGGGATCGCCAGGATATGGCTGTCCGCCAGGCCATGTTGTTTGAAGAGATTGAACCAGTGGTTCGAGATCGCATTCAGCGCAGCGCCTTTGCCGGGGACACCGTTCAGCCCCCCCTCACCATGCCAGATACAGTCAAAGGCACTGATTCGGTCAGAAATAACCATAATGGCCAGTGGTGCATCGGCAGCGACATCATGGCCTTGTTCGTTGATCAGTCGTCGGCTGTCCGCTTCGGTAAGCCAGTAAACGGAGCGTACCTTGCCGGAGTGAATAGGAAGGTCGGTGCGAATCGGGAGATCGTTGTTAACGGCCAGGACCTTATCAGCAAGACTCATTGCGGCTACCTGTTCTGTATTCTGTTTTGTAATGTCGATTTATCACCCATGATGGTGATACAGCTCTACCCGGCGCAAGGGGGGGAGGTACGGTTGGAAATCATAGCAAATAACCCGTGTTCTCTGTACAGGAAAAAGAAGCAAAACCACTCTGCAGATCGTGAGGGGGCTGCTCAGTTTGGATCGGGTTTATTAATAACTGTTTGTTATTTAGACATCGTCCCGGAGTTTTCGGCGGATGGCTCATGGCTCTTGTTCAAGGGGGGAGGAAAATTTTTTTATGCACAAATGTCAAGCGATTGACGTGTATTTTTTTTCGCTGCCATAAGTGACTGATTTTGTAAGTACTTATCCTAAGTCCATGAAAAATATAGAAAAAAAATAGATCAAAAAATAACCAGTTTAATAAAGGGGTAGTAAACATCGGTCTTTGTGACGGGTTGTGAGTGATCATCCACAAACTTATCCACAGATTCTGTGGGTAAAGTAATGATCGCGATGTTGGCTTGAAGTCTGTTAATACAAAGTACTGTTAATTCCAAGATATTCTTAAAGAAAAAGTTTGTGCTGCCGGGTCGATTCTCCGGTGGCTTGCGGTGAAGTGTTTAATCACATTGCTTCAGACGGAACCGGGGGCAAAAAAAACAGCGAGTTAAAAATGCTGACAAAGGCCTTATCGTCAGCTGAAAGTATCATTATTATTGCCTCATCGTTTAGTGGTCATTGCTGCTGCAAAGGCCCTGATCCCAGCAGAATTTCAAGGTGGCAAATGTGATGAATGAGCAAAGCTTCGTGGTGGATGTAACAGAAGCGAATATTCAGGAAGTGCTCCAGCAATCCGCAGATCAGCCCGTGCTTCTCTATATAGGTATGCAGAGTGATCCGGCCTGTTCGGCGCAGCTGGGTGTTCTGGAAGCGTTGGCTGCTGCTTACCAGGGGAAGCTGATACTGGCGAAAGTGGCCGCAGAAACCGAGCAGATGCTGGCGCAGCAGCTGGTGAGTCAATTGCAGGTAAGAGCGTTACCCGGACAGGTGGTTTTGCACCAGGGAAGACCGGTTAAGGTGTTCAGTGGACCTCAGTCAGAAGAGCAGCTGCGTGAAGTGCTGGATCCGTTGACAATGAGTCCGGCAGAAATGATTCGCCAGCAGGTTGAAGCGCTGATGGCTGAAGGCGAAGCTGGCCAGGCACTGGAGTTGCTCCAGAACATTTTGCAGGATGAGCCTGATAACCATGCCCTGCAAGTGTTGCAGGTAAACCTGCTGCTGGAGCTGGGACGTATCGACGAAGCCCGGCAGTTGATGGCGGTGCTCCCCGCCGATGCAGAAGGCATTGCCCAACCGAAAGCCAAACTGGCTTTCTACGAAATGGTTGCGGACGCCCCTGCCCGGAATGAGTTGGAAGCCCGGCTGGCGGATAATGACAATGATCATGAGGCTCGCTACCAGCTGGCGATCCGGTTGGTGATTGCTGACCAGAATGAAGAGGCACTGGAGAATTTGCTGACGATTGTTCGTCGGGACCGTGAATTCCGTGAAGACGGTGCCAGGCTGCTGATGTTGCAGGTGTTTGATCAGCTGGGGCAGGGTAATCCGATCGCCAAGCGTTATCGCGGCAAGCTGTTTGGTTTAATGCACTGATTTTGTCTCACCAAATCTTGATCCTCCACTCGCATTCCCGGACTCAGTCTCCTGGAATGCTCGTGCTATCTTTTCTGAACTTTATATTGATCCTGTGGTCAAAAAATTAAGAGGGCCATTCTTTCACCCGGATTGGTGTCGAGATAGCAGTTGAATCAGGAGGTTAATAATGAATTGTTTGTACGATGGAGCAGCTGCAATCGGCAGTGCTGTCGCTTACGTCCTGAAACAACCTTTGCGCCTGATCAGCTATTTTTGCGGCCGGGTTGTAGCGGGATTATCAGCAGTCAAAAAAAAACTGTTTGGCACCGTCGGGGAAAGTCAGCCATCCACCATTGACCTGTACCAACGGTCGGTTTCAATACCAATGGCTGGCCAGTCTCTTGTGACGGGCGAGCCATCGGTAATGGTCGAGAATACTGACCGCTCAAAACCTGCTGCCGGTCACGATGCTAATCTGAAGCCTGATCCCGGGTCACCGGTTAATTTCCCCCAGTGCATCAACATAGGGTTTCTGGGGGTCGACGGCGGGGGAAAATCGGCTTTGATTAATCTTCTGCGTGATGTGGATGTTAATGCGACCGACGCAGCCCGGGAAACCGTTGTTCGCTCCAAGCAACGGGATACCAAGCGCTACCGGCTAAATAAGACACCTGTTTATTTGTGTGAACTACCAGAGATCAAGGCAGATTATAACCCGGAGGCAATGGCCAAACGTTCAGGCCTCCTCGCCTATGATGCGGTGATTGTTCCTCATTGTTTCAACACCGTACGTTCTGATGCTCTTGCTACTATGATAAGTCAGGTGAAAGAAGCGGGTATCCCACTCTATTTCGTTTACACTAAAATGGATAACGCTATTGCGAGTATTCGCAGTGAAGAAAGAAAGTCGAGTCCCTCTTTTTATCAGGATCTTGCTACCGGGGTTAAGGCGCAGATAAAGCGTAATTTCCAACACGTCATCGGATCAGATTTCAGCGATGACAATATTTTTATCAGCGGCTTCCCTTCCGGCAGCAGAGAATTTGATGTGCCACAACTAAAACAGCTTCTTGGTAGCGTCCAGAAAAGAACAGGGAGTGGTTGAGAGGTGGCGCTTTTGCTACTTGGCAGCGTTGGCTGTCGTCAAAACCAGAAGGCAATTCACAGGCAAAAATCATCAAGCGCACAGAGGGAAACTCTCTAACCGTCGTGCGCTTTTTGCTTCAACCGCTTAAACGGTCTCTTTTTCCGGGATTTCCACCGAGAAGCTGGCCACCTCCTGTCTTTCCAGTGCTTCTTCGCTTATTCCTCCAAGGTTTTCCACCAGTTCATCCAGCATTTGTTGCAACGTCAGCGTCATGATGGCGAAGTCAGCGTCAAACTGTTCGGCTGCTGTTTCAGCGTTAACTTCATCTAGCTGTTCCTGAACGGAGTCGGTGAACTTCAGTTTACGAATGACCAGGTCATCACCAAGCACAAAGCTCAGGGCATCATTCCAAATCAGCGCCATTTTGCTGACCTGTTTTCCTGCCTGAAGGTGAACCTCAACCTCTTCACCAATCAATTCCTGTTTACTGACTTTTACCTGTCCCCCTTCATCGCCGGGCTCACGCAGCTCACACTCATCACCGAGCACCAGCTTGTCAGGCATGGGGATCTCCTGGGCCAGCCAGCGTGTCATGGCATGGGATGGCATGTTTTTCAGTGGCGGGTTAATAATCGGCAGACTGCCAAGGCATTCACGCAGGCAGGAAGTCAGCTCTTCAGCTTTCTTGAATGAAGAGGCATCCACCACCAGCCAGCCTTTTGCCGGATCAATATAAGCAAAGGTGTTCTGGCTGCGGCTGAATGCTTTGGGCAGCAGTTCCATCAGTACATCGTCTTTTAATGCTTTTTTCTCTTTGCTGAAAACCTGGCGGTCCTGTTCCTGTTCAATCTGTTCAACTTTTTCTTCCAGTGCTTCATTGATCACGCTGGCGGGAAGAATTTTCTCTTCCTTGCGGGCGGTGATCATAACGAACCCATTGCCGGCATGGGTCAGCAGTTCACCCTGTTTGCCTAACGGAGGAACCCAGCCATAGGTGCTCATATCCTGACTGCCACAGCTGCGAAAGCGTTTCTGGCGGAGTTGCTCTTCAAGATCGTCAACGGACGTTTTGAATGGCTGGGTAAACCGGTAAAAGATAAGATTTTTAAACCACATGATCGTTTCAGAATCCTGATTGGTCGGAAGTTTGGCCGCTTTCCATATCGTCCCATCCCTGTTCTCCCATATGGTCGGGCTGCACTTCCGAGTATGGGCTCAAGGCTGTGATGGAAAGCACATGTTAACAAAACCTGACCGTAAATTAGTTATTGATATTGATAAAGAAACAGAGGGTATAAAAAAAAGTTTTTAATAACTGTTGCGTATCAACAGGTTAGCTGCTTATAATTCGCCGCGTTGTTGAGAGGGGCTCTCGGGAAGCTTGAGAGAACAAAGCAAAGTTCTCAACAATCTCTTTGATTAAGAGTTCAGGGTGATTAGCTCAGCTGGGAGAGCATCTGCCTTACAAGCAGAGGGTCGGCGGTTCGATCCCGTCATCACCCACCAGCTAGAAACTAGTATCTAGAGACTAGAAACTAGACAGCGGACCGGTAGTTCAGTTGGTTAGAATGCCGGCCTGTCACGCCGGAGGTCGCGGGTTCGAGTCCCGTCCGGTCCGCCATTTCTATTGCGTTGTTGGTGTTAACAAGTCCTGAGTGGGGCTTGATATCGGGGAGAGTTCTGGTAAAGTCTCCCTCCCTCAGTACTGATGACAGTGCTGGGATGATTGAAAAGTTTCAGCGGACCGGTAGTTCAGTCGGTTAGAATGCCGGCCTGTCACGCCGGAGGTCGCGGGTTCGAGTCCCGTCCGGTCCGCCATTTTATGCCTGTGTTGAGAAGCAGGTGAGCAGAGCAAAAAATTT
>NZ_JBLYNS010000163.1:0-10160 GCF_049310205.1 Endozoicomonas sp. ALC013
TGGGGGGGATGATCCCACTGCCTGACCGTGGCATGTCTATATCGTCCACGCCCTGAAGAAGCGGCATGGCCACCCGGTCGGTTATAATAATTATCTGATCTTGCGTATTTACCACTGATACCAGCAGAACTTCTATCCATAATTAAATTTCATTAATTCATGAAAATATAAAAAGCAGACTGCTGTTCTGTTCAGAAGTTCATTTTGCTGAACTGTCTATAAACGCAAATGATTGGAGAAGAACAACTACTCTGGAATATGAAAACGCAAGATATTTACCCTGGCCTTTATTTGATCAATAAAGGGTTGCCTTAAATCCTGGTTCCAAAGCTGGTTAGCCGGAATTTCAATGACCTCAAACCCTGCTTTTTGCAGCAGTGCGATTTTCAGCAGCGTCGAACCCTTCCTGGTTTTGAAATCACCATTCACGTAATGAGACGATCCCTGAATTTCAATCACCATGTTGTGATCTGGCAGTAGCAGGTCAACCGGAGGTAATGAGTTCAGACTCTTTTCTTCTTCAATCTTCAAAGAGGGCAAGCATGATGTGAGGTGATTGCGGACGACAGTTTGAGGTTTTGAAGTCATTGTCTGGTAATGGGGGGCGAACGGACACGCTCTGCCAAGCCAACTGGCGGCCATGGCAATGATGGTTTGATCCTCTTCATTATCCGGGGAGGTATTTTTCAGGCGAATAAACAGGTCATATATGTGTTTTTTAAGCCAGTCATTTTTATTGGCATTGGAGACCAGAGACAACCTGGCATAGCATACCATTACACCCCAGAGGGAGATAAATATGTCTTGCTGAGAGAGCTGAGGGTTTTCACTGATTTTGTGGACCAGCGATTTGAAGATAGAGGTAACCACGTTCAGTTCAACGAGCTCACCCAGTTTCGCCATGGCCCAAAGCAGAATAGCGATTTCCCGGGGTTTAAAGTTAGTTTTCTGCGCATTCACGTGGGGCAACAGCGCGGTGACGGCTTCTTTAATCTCTGGTATCTGCACGTTGTCCACCAGTTTCGCCGTGGCCCACAGCAGGTTGGCAATTTCCTGTGGTTTAAAGTTAGCTTTCTGTGCGTTCACTTGGGGCAACAGCGCGGTGGCGGCCTTTTTGAGCTCTGGTGTCGGCTCTTGCACGTCGTCCACTAATTTCACCATGGCCCACAGCAGGTTGGCGATCCCCTGGGCATCAAATTGGTCTTTCTGTGCGTTCACGAGGGGCAACAGGGCAACCACGGCCTCGTTGAGCGCTGGTGTCTGCTGTTGCCCGTTGTCCACCAGTTTCGCCACGGCCCACAGCAGGTTGGCAATATTCTGGGCATTAAATTGGTCTTTCAGTGCGCTCACTTGGGGCAACAGCGCGGCCACGGCTTCCATGAGACCTGTTGCCTGCTCCTGCCCGTTGTCCACCAGTTTTGCCATAGCCCAGAGCAGGATAGCGATTTCCTGTGGTTTAAAGTTAGCTTTCTGCGCATTCACCTGGGGCAATAGCACGGCCACGGTCGCGTTGAATTCTGGTGTCCCTTCTTGACCGTTGTCCGACAGTTTCGCCATTGCCCACAGCAGGTTGGCGATATGCTGGGCATTAAATTGGTTTTTCTGTGCATTCACTTTCGGCAACAGTGCGGCAACGGCCTCTTTGAGCCCTGGTGTTCGCTCCTGCCCGTTGTCCACCAGCTTCGCCATGGCCCACAGCAGATTGACGATCCCCTGGGCATTAAATTGTTCTTTCTGTGCGTTCACGAGGGGCAACAGGGCGACCACGGTCTCTTCGAGTTCTGGAGTCCACTCCTGCCCGTTGTTCACCAGTTTAGCCATGGCCCACAGCAGGTTGGCGATTTCCTGTGGTTTAAAGCAAGCTTTTTGTGTGTTTACGTAGGGCAACAGCGCAGCTACAGCCTCTTTGAGTTCTGGTGTCTGCTCCTGACCGTTGTCCACCAGTTTCGCCATGGCCCACAGCAGGTTGGCGATAGCCTGAGGAATAAATTGGTCTTTCTGTGCGTTCACGTGGGGCAACAGGGCGGCCACGGCCTCGTTAAGCCCTGGCGTCCGCTTCTGGCCGTTGTCCATCAGTTTCGCCATGGCCCACAGCAGGTTGGCAATACCCTGCGGTTTAAAGGTAGCTTTTTGTACGTTCACGTGGGGCAGCAGCACGGCTACGGCCTCGTTGAGCTCTGGTGTCCGCTTTTGTCCGTTGTCCGACAGTTTCGCCATGGCCCACAGCAGGTTGGCAATATTCTGGGCATTAAATTGGTCTTTCTGTGCGTTCACATGGGGCAACAGTGTGGCCACAGCTTCTTTGAGCTCTGGTGTCCACTCCCCGTTGTCCACCAGTTTTGCCATGGCCCACAGCAGGTTGGCGATACCCAGAGGAATAAATTGGTCTTGCTGTGCATTCACGTGGGGCAACAGTACGGCCACGGCCTCTTTGAACTCTGGTGTCTGCTTCTGCCCGTTGTCCACCAGTTTCGCCATGGCCCACAGCAGGTTGGAGATTCTCAGGGCATCAATATCCCTGGCTTGAGGTTTTTGGTTGCACTTGAATATTATTGCATCAAGTAGCGTGGACAATAAGGCAGCTTGAGTGAGCTTAACACGCTGATCCACGGGTTTATGAGGGGTAAAAACACCCGCTGAAGTCAATGAATGAAGTGTTGTCGTCAGGCTTCGCCAGTTCCAGCTCCGCGTTGCTGTAAAATTTTGCAGCAAACGTATCAGCTGGCTTTGTTCCGCTCGATTTAACGGTCTTTTAGCAGCTGACGTGTATTTTTTAATTGAACTGGCATATTGTCCGTGATTTCTCCCATCATAGCGATGACCGAAATGATCCGATCTACTCACCAGATCAGCCATTATTTCCTGTTTGATGAGGGCATTAAAATCCTGAGCAGGGTTTACTGAACGGCCCTGTAGATGTTGAGAAGAGTTTGCTCCAGAAGAATGGTAAAATTGATTGCGACCCGGTGCAGTGCGGGGGGGATTATCCCATTGTCTGACTGTGGCATGTCTATATCGTCCACGCCCTGAAGAAGGGGCATGGCCTTTCGGTTGGTTGTAATCATGACCTGATCTTGTGTATTTACCACTGATACCAGCAGATCTTCTATCCATAATTATATTTCATTAATTCATGAGAATATAAAAAGCAGACTGCTGTTCTGTTCAGAAGTTCATTTTTCTGAAATGTCTATAAAACCAGGTGTTTGGGGATACACATCGACCCCTGGTGTCACCCATCCGTTATTTGCAAATCATCCGGGGCGAGATTCATGAACAAAATGTGTTCAACGCTGGCACGCCATCCCTTGAATGTGACAACGGTTTTTGAGTCATGATGGAAGGGGGGAGATTACTGGTTTTTTTTCTCTTCTTTTTTTTGCTTTTTGGTTTGCGTGGTTGCTGTTCTGCAGGTTCTTCGGCAGTGAAGTAGCCTTGTTCTTCCCACCCTTCATCGGCAGTAAAGTATTCCTCATCTGTCTCCCCGCTGGTAAATGATTCAGAGTCATGCCCCTGTGGCGGGATGTTTATCCTGGTCTTTATTTGATCAATACACAGTTTTATTAAGTCCCGGTTCCAAATCTGTTTAAACGGGACTTCAATGACCTCATATCCTGCTTTTTGCAACAGTGCGATTTTAAGCAGGGTTGATCCATTCCTGGTGCTGAAATCACCATTTACGTAATGAAACGGTCCCTGGACTTCAATCACAATGTTGTGATCTGGCAGTAGCAGGTCGACTGGAGGTAATGAGTTCAGACTCTTTTCTTCTTCAATCTGCAAAGAGGGAATGCATGATTGGAGTTGATTGCGGAAGTCAGATTGACGTTTTGACATGATTATCGGGTAACAGGGAGTGACCGGATAGGCTCTGCCAAGCCAACTGGCGGCCATTACAATGATGGATTGATCCTCTTCATTGTCTGGGCAGGTATTTTCCAGCCGGGTAAACAGGTCCTCCATGTGCTTTTCAAGCACGTTATTTTTATTGGCATTGGAGGCCAGAGACAACCTGGCACAGCATACCATTACTCCCCAGAGAGACATCAATATCGTTTGTTGACAGAGCTGAGGATTGTCACTGATTCGGTAGACAAGCGATTCGAACGTAGAGGTAACCTCGTTCAGCTCAACAAGCTCACCCAGTTTCGCTATGCACCACAGCAGGTTGGCGATATGTTGAGGAATAAATTGGTCTTTCTGTGCGTTTACGCGGGGCAAAAGTGCAGCCACAGCCTCGTTGAGTTCCGGAACCCGCTCCCGGCCGCTGTCCATCAGTTTCGCCATGGCCCACAGGAGCTTGGTTATCCCCTGGGCATTAAATTGGTCTTTATGTGCGTTCATGTGGGGCAAAAGTGCGGCCAGGGCCTTTTTGAGCCCTGGTGTCTGCTCCTGGCCGTTGTCCACCAGTTTTGCCATGGCCCACAGGAGGTTGGCGATTTCCTGTGGTTTAAAGTTAGCTTGATATGCGTTCACGTGAGTCAACAGCGTGGCCCCAGCTGCTTTGAGATCTGGTGTCCACTCCCCGTTGTCCACCAGTTTCGCCACGGCCCACAGAAGGTTGGCGATATGCTGAGGAATAAATTGGTCTTTCTGTGCGTTCACGCGGGGCAACAGCGCGGCGACGGCCTCATTGAGCTCGGTTGTCCGCTCCAGCCCGTTGTCCACCAGTTTCGCCATGGCCCACAGCAGGTTGGCGATCTGCTGAGGAGTAAATTGGTCTATATGTGTGCTCATGTGGGTCAACAGCGTGGCCACAGCATCGTTGAACTCTGGTGTCCGCTCCAGCCCGTTGTCCACCAGTTTCGCCATGGCCCACAGCAGGTTGGCGATACCCTGGGCCTTAAATTGGTCTTTCTGTGCATTCACATAGGGCAACAGCCCGGTTATGGCCTCGTTGAGATCTGGTGTCTGCTTAAAGCCGTTGTCCACCAGTTTTGCCATGGCCCACAGCAGGTTGGCTATTTCCTTTGGGTTAAAGTTAGCTGTCTGGACACTCACGTGGGGTAACAGGGCAACCACAGCTTCTTTGAGCCCACGTGTCTGCTCCTGCCCGTTCTCCACCAGTTTCGCCATGGCCCAGAACAGGTTGGTGATGCCCTGGGCACTAAATTGGTCTTTCTGTGCTTTCACGAGGGGCAACAGCACGGCCACAGACTCGTTAAACTCAGGTGTTCGCTCCAGCCCGTTGTCCACCAGTTTCGCCATGGCCCACAGCAGGTTGGTGATACCCTGGGCCTTAAATTGGTCTTTTTTTGCGTGGACGCAGGGCAACAGCACGGCCACGGCCTCGATCAGTTCTGGTGCACACTGCTGGCCGCTGTCCACCAGTTTCGCCATGGCCCACAGCAGATTGGCGATTCCCCGGGCATCAATATCCCTGGCTTCAGGTTTTTGGTTGCAGTTAAATATTATTGCATCAAGTAGCGTTGACAATAAGGCAGCTTGTGTTCGCTTAACACGCTCATCCATGGGTTTATGAGGGGTAAAAACACCTGCTGAAGTCAATGAATGAAGTGTTGTCGTCAGACTTCGCCAATTCCAGCTCCGTGTTGCGGTAAAATTTTGCAGTAAACGTATCAGCTGGACTTGTTCAGCTCGATTTAGAGGTCTTTTAGAAGCTGACGTATATTTTTTAATTGAACTGGCATATTGTCCGTGATGTCTCCCATCATAGTGATAACCCAGGTGATCCGATTTTCTCACCAGACTTTCCATTAACTCCTGATTGATAAGGGCATTAAAATCCTGGGCAGGGTTTACTGAACGGCGCTGTAGATCTTGAGAAGAGCTTGCGCCCGAAGAATGGTGGAATTTGTTGACCTCCGGAGTATTGCGGGGGGAATTATCCCACTTTCTGACTGTGCCATGTCTGTATCGCCCACCCATTGAAGAAGCGACACGGTCATCCTGTTGGTTGTAATCATTACCTGATTTTGCGTATTTACCGCTGATATCAGCAGAGCTTCTATCCATAATGATATTTCATTAATTCATGAAAATATAAAGGGCAGACTGTTATTCTGTTCAGAAGTTCATTTTACTGAAATGTCGATAAAACTGACACTCATTCCCTTGAATGTGAAAACGGTTCTTCAGTCATGATGGAAGGGGGGAGATTACTGGCTTTTTTTTTCTCTTCCTTGTTCTACTTTTTGGTTTGCCTGGTTGCTCTTCTCTATGTTCTTCGGCGGTTAAGTAACCGTGATCTTGCCATCCTGCATCGGCAGCAAAGTATGCCACATCTCTCCCTGGGCGTGTAAATGATTCAGAGCCATGCCCCTGTGGCGGGGTGTTCACCCTGGTCTTTATTTGATGAATACATCGTTTGATTAAATCCCGGTTCCAAAGCTGGTTAACCGGGATTTCAATAACCTCAAATCCTGCTTTTTGCAGCAGTGCAATTTTAAGCAGAGTCGAACCATTCCGGGTTTTGAAATCACTACTCACGTAATGAAACGGTCCCTGAATTTCAATCACAATGTTGAGATCTGGCAGTAACAGGTCAACCGGAGGTAATGAGTTCAGACTCTTTTCTTCTTCAATCTTCAAAGAGGGAAAGCATGATTGGAGTTGATCGCGAAAGTCAGATTGAAGTTTTGACCTGATAGTCTGGTAATGAGGGACGACCGGACACGGTCTGCCAAGCCAACTTGCGGCCATGGCAATGATGCGTTGATCTTCTTCATTGTCCGGGCATGCATTCTCCAGGCGAGTAAAGAGATCATCCATGTGCGTTTCAAGTACGTTATTTTTATTGGCATTGGAGACCAGAGACAACCTGGCGCAGCATACCATTACTCCCCAGAGCGTCATCAAGATATCTTGCCTGGAGAGTAGAGGGTTTTCATGGGTTCTGTACACAAGAGATTCGAACATAGATGTAACCGCATTCAACTCAACGATCTCACCCAGTTTCGCTATGGCCCACAGCAGGCAGGCAATATCCACTGATTTAAAGTTGGCATTCTGTACGTTTTCGTTGGATAACAGCGAGTTGACAGCTTCTTTGAGCCCTGGTGTTTGCTCTTGCCCGTTGTCCACCAGTTTTGCAATGGCCCAAAACAGGTTGGCAATTTCCTGGGCATTAAATTTGTTTTTCTGTGTGTTCACGTTGGGCAACAGCGCGGCCACGGCATCTTTCAGTTCTGCTGTCCGCACCAGCCCCTTGTTGACCAGTTTCACCATGGCCCACAGCAGATTGGCGATTTCCTGTGGCTTAAAGTTAGCTTTCTGTTCGTTCATGAGGGGCAACATGCCAACCACGGCCTTGTGGAGCCCTGGTAACGGCTCTGGCCCGTTGTCCACCAGTTTCGCCATGGCCCAGAACAGGTTGGCAATAGCCTGGGCATGAAATTGGTCTTTATATGCATTCACGTAAGGTAACAGTGCGGTGACAGCTTGTTTGAGAGCTGGTGTCGGATCCAGCCCGTTGTCCACCAGTTTCGCCGTGCCCCACAGCAGGTTGACGATACCTTTTGGCTTAAAGTTGGCTTTCTGTGCGTTTACGCAATGCAACAGCGCGGCTACGGCCGCTTTGAACTCCGGTGTCTGCTCCTGCCCGTTGTCCACAAGTTTCGCCATGGCCCACAGCATGTTGGCAATATCCCGTGGTTTGTAAGCTTTCTGTGGGTTCACACTGGGCAACAGCACGACTACCGCCTTGTTCAGCTCTGGTGTCCGTTTCTGCCCACTGTCTACCAGTTTCGCCAAGGCCCACAGCAGGTTGGCGATTTCCTGTGGTTTAAAGTTAGCTTTCTGGACGTTCACGTGGGGCAACAGCGCGGCCACGGCTTCGTTGAGTTCTGGTGTTTGCTGCTGGCCATGCTCCATCAGTTTCGCCATGGCCCACAGCAGGTTGGCGATTTCCTGTGGTTTAAAGTTAGCTTTCTGTGCGTTCACGAAAGGTAACAGCGCGGCTAAGGCCTTGTTGAACTCTGGTGTTTGCTCCTGGCCGTTGTCCATCAGTTTCGCCATGGCCCACAGCAGGTTGGCGATTTCCTGGGAGTTAAAGTTAGCTTTCTGTGCGTTCGTATGGGGCAATAGAGCGGCCACGGCCTCGTTGAGTTCTGGTGTCTGCTCCTGTCCATTGTCCACCAGTTTTGCCATGGCCCACAGCAAGTTGGCGATACCCTGGGTCTTAAATCGGTCTTTCAGTGCATTCACGCGGGGCAACAAGGCGGCCATGGCCCCATTGAGTGCTGGTGTCTGCTCCTGCCCGTAGTTCACCAGTTTCGCCATGGCCCACAGCAGGTTGGCGATATGCTGAGGAATAAACTGGTCTTTATTGGTGTTCACATGGGGCAATAGCGCGGCCATGGCCTCTTTGAACTCTGGTGTCTGCTCCTGCCCGGTTTCCACCAGTTTCGCCATGGCCCACAGCAGATTGGCGATGCCCTGGGCATCAATATCCCTGGCTTCAGGTTTTTGGTTGCACTTGAATATTAATGCATCAAGTAGCGTTGACAATAAGGCCGCTTGAGTAAGCTGAACCAGCTGATCCATGGGTTTATGAAGGGTAAAAACACCCGCTGAGGTAAATGAATGAAGTGTTGTTGTCAGACTTAGCCAATTCCAGCTCCGCGTTGCTGTAAAATTTTGCATCACACGTATCAGCTGGCTTTGTTCCGCTCGATTTAACGGTCTTTTAGCAGCTGACGTGTATTTTTTAATGGAACTGGCATATTGGCCGTGATGCCTCCCATCATAGCGATGACCGAGCCGATCAGATTTACTCACCAGGCCATCCATTATTTCCTGTTTGATGAGGGGATTAAAATCTTGAGCAGGGTTTACCGAACGGCACTGTATATGTTGTGAGGAGCGTACGGCAGAAGATCGGTAAAATTTATCACGCCCCGGGTTAGTGCGGGGGGGATTATCCCATTGTTTGACTGTGGCATGTCTGTATCGCCCACGCCTTGAATCAGCGGCATGGTCGTCCGGTTGGTGGTAATTATTACCGGATCCTGCGTATTGACCACCGATACCAGCAGAGCTTCTATGCATAGTTATTTTTCATTAATTCATGAAAATATAAAAAACAGACTGCTGTTCTGTTCAGAAGTTCATTTTGCTGAAATGTCGATAACACCACACGGTTGGGGATACTCATCTACCCCTGATGCCACCAATCCATTATTTTCAAATCATCCGGGGCGAGATGCATGGGCAACAGGTGTTCAACGCTGGCACTCCCTTGAATGTGCATACGGTTCTTGAATCATGATGGAAGGGAGGAGATTACTGGCTTTTTTCTTGTCCTTTTTCTCCTTTTTGATGTACCTGTTTGCTTTTCTGAATGTTCTTTGACGGTTAAGTAACCGTGATCTTGTCGTCTTTTATCGGTAGTAACGTATGCCTCATCTCTGTTAAGTGATACAGAATGACCCTGTGGCGGGATGCCTGCCCTGGCCTTTATTTGATCAATATATAATTTCATTGAATCCTGATTCCAAAGCATGTTGGCCGGGATTTCAATGACTTCAAATCCTGATTTTTTCAGCAGTGCGATTTTCAGCAGAGTCGAACCATTCCTGGTTTTGAAATCAGCACTTGTGTAATGAGATGGTCCCTGAATTTCAATAACAATGTTGTGATCTGGCAGTAGCAGGTCAACCGGAGGCAAGGAGTTCAGACTCTTTTCTTCTTCAATCTTTAAAGAGGGAATGCATGATTTGAGTTGATCAAGGAAATTGGATTGAGGTATTGAAATGGTTGTCTGGTAATGGGGGATGATCGGACACGTTCTGCCAAGCCAACTTGCGGCCAGGGCAATGATGGATTGATCATCTTCATTGTCGGGAGGTATATTTCCCAGGCGAGTAAACAGGTCATCTATGTGTTTTTCAAGCACATTATTTTTATTGGCAGTGGCGAGCAGAGACAACCTGGCACAGTATACCATGACTCCCCAGAGAGACATCAATATGGCTTTTTGAGAGAGCAGGGGGGGTTCACGAATTCGGTAGACAAGCGATTCGAACGTGGAGGTAAACACGTTCAGTTCAACGAGTTCACCCAGTTTTGCCATGGCCCACAGCAGGTTGGCGATACCCTGAGGATTAAATTGGTCCTTCAGTGCGTTCACGTGAGGCAACAGCGCAGCCACGGGCTGGTTGAACTCTGGTGTCTGGTCCTGTTTGCTGTCCACCAGTTTT
>NZ_JBLYNS010000164.1:0-10052 GCF_049310205.1 Endozoicomonas sp. ALC013
AACACAGCGCTGATGGCTTTTCGGTGACCCAACCGGAAAGCCAGAAGTAACTTCGAGAGGGATCCAACCATTGGCTGCTGAACAAAACCCCAATAGCCTCTTTCAACGTTTGAAAGACAGCCCACTGCAAACCATCCACGGCTGGCAGCGTTTACGAGTCACCTGGCTTATTATGTTTGCCACCGCGCTCTTTCTCGAGCTGTGCGCCTTGGGCTTTCAGTATATTCTGCATATGGATCCCTGTGAGCGCTGCGTCTATCAGCGGCTCGCCGTTCTGGTGCTGATGTTGGCACCATTGGTTATCATCATTTCACCCACCCAGCTGTTTTTCAGGATCACAGGTTACACTCTCTGGATTGCTGGTGCACTGTATGGGCTGAAGGAAGCCATTGCCCAAATGGCAGACTACGCCGATTTTAATCCGTTTACTTCCAGCTGCAGCTTCCGCCCGACCTTCCCTTTCGACCTGCCTCTCTATGAATGGTGGCCCTCCCTGTTTATGCCCACCGGACTCTGCGGTGCCGACGACTGGACCCTGCTTACCCTGAACATGGCAGAATGGATGGTCGTGATTTTCTCAATTTATCTGTTGGCTGCAGCGACCTGCATTATTAGCTCTCTGTACGCCAGGTTCTTCAAAAAGCCGTGAATGGCCACGCATCAATTTCAGAAATCAACGCATTTCCACCATGCCAGGTAGAATTCACGATCTTTTACCTGGCGGTAAACTTCTGTGATACATCGCTTGCCAAAGCAATCACGGCACGTTAACGGAGACCGCCTAACCGCCCGGGGTCTTTTGTCATCGAAAATACTGCGTGCATAAACTGTACGCAGTTGGTGTGCCCTTCATTGGCAGAAAGACCAAGCGGGCTCAAACCATTTTTCGTTAAGAGCCTGATGTTTGCTCCGCGCTCCAGCAAGTGTTTCAGAATCTCAATATTGCCTTCTGAGGCGGCAATGTGAACTGGTGCCCAACCGTCCTGATCGGTGATATTGATACTGGCTCCTTTTTCGCTCAGCAGTCGTGCTGCTGCAATGTTGTTATTCCACACAGCCATGTGCAGGGACGTATCACCGTGGTCATTGGCTGCATCAATCTTCGCCCCATGGTTGATAAGGATATGCATGCAGTTGATATGTCCTTCTTCGGTCGCAAGGTGGAGCGGCATATGACCAAATATCCCGGATTTGTTGATATCTGCCTTAAAGTGGATCAGTTGTTCCAGAAAATCCGGGTAGCCAGAACAGGCTGCATTACATGCGGCCGAATAGCTCATGGCGTCGCCGTAATCAACATCGGCTCCACGGGAGAGCAGGTACTGCAGGCACGCCATCTGTTTCATTAACACGGCTTTGTGCAAGGGTGCATAACCGCGATTGTTGACGGCATTGATATTGGCTCCACCATTAATTAATGGCGGCAAAGACTCAATGTGCCCGGCATCGACCGCTTTATGCAGGGGAGTATCGCCCTGCTGGTCGGTTACCGTTGGATTTGCCCCTGCTGCCAGCAGAAGACCCATACACCTGGTATGGCCACCGTCGGCAGCCAAATGCAAAGGGGTGGAACCGTGATACCCCTCAACTCCATTGATATCGGCCTGGTTACGGATCAGCAGATTCAGTATACGGTCATGGCCTTGCTCTGCGGCGATGTGCAACAGCCCGGTATTGCAGTAGGTGCCAGCAGAATAATATTGTTGACGGACCATTCCCGGGTCTCGCCCCAGCATGGCCTGTATGGTCGCCAAATCTCCGTTGCGACAGGCGACCAGGGCCGGGGATTCACAGTAAAGGGTGTTTGAGGGTAACGTTTCCCCGGCCACCTGCACCAGTGGTAGAACCCGCTCTGGACAGACAGCACAGGTTCGGAATTTTGGAAAATCCGACTGCTCGTCCAAGTGCCGACGTATACATTCCAGGTGGAAAGTATGGTGGCAAGCTGTTTTGACTATTGAGCGTCCGGCAGATGTTCCTACCGCGTCACTGCTGCTAGCGGAATCGGTTTGTTTGGCACAGAGTAAACAGGTGGTTCCAGATGTTGCGATACTATTCATCATGGACAACACACTCCTGAGTTATTCAACGGCAAGATTCAATAAACTATGGCAGCTATGAGTCGAGGGGGCTTTTGACAGCCTCACAAGATCCTTAAATAAAAACTAAATTCAGGAATTTGAGAAACAAACCGAGGACGTGGTACTTGCCTGCCAGAAACGCCATGAACGGTTTCTGGAGTGCACAGGACTACTGGTGTATCCAGTCTTCCTTCTTGTACAGACCTGAACGGGTCACCCTGGACAAGTATGTTATCTGTGAAGAACAACGAGAGTGGACGGTCTATCTGCCTTTCACCACCCCGATCGATATTTTCCTGAATTCTGTTATCAAAAGACTGATCAGATATTCAGAAACATCAACATGCTGCCAGTTCAATACCAGTTCAAGAACCTCAACCACCTTGGCTTGGTTGCCGCTATGTGTCGGGAGCAAGGATAGCCGAATACATTGATGCCCGTATCACAAATGATTCCGATGTTCGTAATGTCACTATTGGACAAGCTGTAGTTGCAACAATCATTAATGGGTTGGGCTTTACAGGGCAAACTCTGTACATAGTGGTAATGTATACGACAAAACCTGTTTTCAGGAAATAATCAAAAATCATCTACCGTGCTTTAAGGCAGCTTTGAATAGCCGTCACTGGGTTGCTTTATCCTGGGCACCAATGAATTGGACCAGAATAGTCTGAATGCCTCTGAGCTGTTGTCTACCTATAAGTCGCAACAACAGGTTGAAGGTGGCTTTCGGTTCCTGAAAAGCCCGGATTTTCTGGTCTCTTCGCTCTATCTGAAGAAACGCATTGGAGTGCTGTTAATGGTGATGACATTGTGCCTGATGGCCTCCAACACAGAATAAGGCACGAGCTGAAAAAACAGAGTCGTGTATTTCCAAATCAGAAAAAGAAGCCTTGCCAGAATCCAACAGCAGAAGCGCCACCTTTCTTCTTCAGGAGATCTGGGGTTGTGCTTTTGCTACAAAAACATTATGATCACTAACCATTAACGACATTCGACGTTCAAAAAAACACCAGAAAATTCCAAAATCAATGAGAACGAAGTACGAAAACGGCCAATCCCCAAAACATTTTGAATATTAGTCCCTTAAGGAGGGAGGAGGATTCTGCGAATGTAACTGTTCTCTGAAACCTTATTGACCCTTGATTACCAAGGGCTACAAGCACCCGTACTTAAGTTAAATATGGCTGCAGCCCCTGGTAATCGCGAACATTGGATGGAATCACCAAACAGTTACCTGCGAATTTCAACTATCAAAATAAAAACAACAATACTACTGCGCCAAGGTTAATAACAGGCAAAAGCTTACATTTATAATACTCTTGAGAAGCGGAAAATCGCATCATAAACAGGGTTATTACGTAACCATAAAAGACGGGTTTTCCCGTAAAAACTTACTAAAAATTTATCAACCCCTTACAAAACCAGCCCTTTCTGTAGCTTGCGGCGATTGCGTGCGCAGACAGGAATGGTTTGTACTGAAATAAAATAGAGCTGTTTCGTTATACGCAGGCACGACCACCCAATATCAGGTGGATCACGCAAAAACGATGGGCGGTAGCGTACCTGAGTGAAAATTATGCACCGAGAGTCAGCGCCACAGGGGAAAATCATGAAACCCCGTACCCTGCGAGGACTTCAGACAGATATCGAGTGCTCATGGCGGCCTTTTTCTGCTTCCGCTTCAGACCAGCTTTAAAGGTTTTGCTATTATTCAACATATTAACTGCCATATGTCGAAAACCAGTGAGCATTTCAGGGGCATTGCCTCTTCTGATTCGATAATCATCTTCTATCATTGCAAAATCCATTTTTCAATGGAGTTTATTCTCGATTGCCCAATGCCCTCTTGCAGCATGTGCAAACTTTTCTGCAGTTAATTGCGCAGAAGAAATATAATAACGGACACTGATGTCGTCAGTATTGAATACACCATCTTCCATTCTGGCAGACAAAATAATCCAGAGTGTTTCATTCCTTTCCAATAAAAAGAAAGATTAACGAATTCATCAAAGATATCACTGACTATATGAAGACGCGCCTCCATTCTGCCATGGCTTTTTTCTTCGGTTCTGAAGGTATCACCCTTCCATTGATTCACTTTTTCAATAGAAAAATAATACAAATGCCTCGTGAAGCTTGCCTTGGTTACCCTTTACCGCTGACAAATAATCAGCCCCTTTATCAACAATATTCTTGGTAATCTACCTCTGACACCCCATGGCGTCTAAGGTTACAAGGCAGCCACGAATTTCAAGGAGTTTAAGCAATTCAGGTATGCGGTAATCTCGTTACTACTATATTTTTTTAACCAATCCATCCGCTCATTGCCGAAGTCTTCAATTTCTTCCCAGCCTTCGCAACCTGCAATGACTGCACAAATGACTAAGAGCAGAATATCAGCAAGTTTATGATCTATTTTCCATTGCTAACGTGCGTAATAAATAACAGATATCCTATTCATTAAATCAAATACATTCATTTTCAGAACATCCAAATCTTTTTCATATAATACACTAGATGTATATTTTTGCTCTATAAGGGGATGTCCTTATCGCCATTGAGCCCACTGGCTTCGAGGGTTTTCATGATTTTCCCCTAAGATAATGCCTGTGCTTTTAAGGCCAACAGCCTTAAAAAACCCCAACCAAACGCAAAACTTATTTTAAGTTCACTTAAACCAAGAGCTGCTCCCCCCCTTGGATTGGAGCAAAGTAATATCCCGAAAGTTATTGATAAAAGATTTAATGGAAAAACGAACCTCACTTGAAATTCAAATCTCAGTTTTAAAAGCACTGCTGACCCGCGAGTTGAAGACCAGGCTGGGGCAGCACAGGTTGGGGATTGCCTGGATTTTTATTGAACCACTTTTGCAAATCATGGTGTTCATGGCCATGTTTTATTTCAGGGACAAGACAACTATTGGCGGGCTGGAATTTCCCGTCTTTCTTGCGACAGGTTTGGCTCCGTTACTGTATTTCAAAAAAGTAATCTCACAATCTTTAGGCGCTGTTGCTGGAAATAAGAACTTGCTTATTTACAGACAAGTCAGGGTTTTTGACTTATTTCTGGCCAGATTTTTATTGGAAGCAGTCTTGTCTTTTGGTGTTCTTGTCCTGCTTATTACCGGAGCCTGGTGGCTTGGCTATGAGGTCGATTTAGTAAACTCTCTTAATTTCATCTTGATTTTCATTCTTTTGAGTTTACTGGCATTTGGCTTCGGCTTGATATTTGGAGTTATTAGTACGCTAAGTCCTGAGGTTGGTAAATTTGTTCCTCCGTTATTGCAGCCATTGATGTTTATTTCAGGTACTTTTTTTTCAATTAATGAGTTGCCATCGGCTATTCAGCCTCTCCTCTTATGGAATCCCTTGTTACATGCTTTCGAATTGATGCGCTCCAGCTTTTCATTTCATTATGATATATCACTGGTTAGCATGGAATATTTGATGCTTTGGACACTGGCGTCATTGACGGTCGGGGTTTTAATGATTAGAGCAAATTGGCGGAAAATGCTGGCGGTATGATTACTTTCAACAATGTTACCAAATATTACCCAACCCCAGACGGCAGGCATTATATCTTGAAAGATGTGTCACTGGAGCTACCGGCTAATGTCAATATTGGTGTTTTTGGGGCAAATGGTAGTGGTAAAAGTACATTGATGCGTCTGCTTGCTGGTGTAGATTATCCCAATAAAGGTGAAATCAGAGTAGCTGGAAATGTCTCCTGGCCTTTGGGTTTATCCGGTTATCAGGGCAGTATGACCGGTCGGGAAAACGCTGAGTTTGTTTGCCGTATCTATGGTAAATCCAAGTATGAGATCAAAGAAAAGATTGATTATATTAAAGCTTTTTCAGAGCTGGACAATTTTTTCGAAATGCCCTTAAAAAGCTACTCATCAGGTATGAAGTCAAAGTTTTCTTTTGCAGTCTGTATGGCGTTTGACTTTGACTACTACCTAATTGATGAGTTAACTGCTGTGGGTGATAAACGCTTTAAAGAGAAATGCAAGAAGACCTTTGATGCCAAAAAAGAAGTGGCCAATTTCTTATTTGTCTCCCATAACCTCAGCGAGCTGAAGCGGCAGTGTGATATTGGCATCTTTATCAAGGATGGCAAAATACACGTCCATGATAGTATTGATGATGCTATTGCTGCTTATAATGCGATGTAGCCTCTAGCCTCTAGCCTCTAGCCTCTAGCTTTTGGCTGTTGGCTTTTGGCTTTTGGCTGTTGGCTGTTGGCTGTTGGCTGCTGGCTGCTGGCTGCTGGCTGTTCGCTGCTGGCTACTGGTCAGAAGCCAGAAGCCAAAAGCCAGAAGCCAGAAGCCAAAAGCCAAAAGCCAAAAGCCAGAAGCCAGAAGCCAACAGCCAGAAGCCAGAAGCCAACAGCCAGAAGCCAACAGCCAGAAGCCAAAAGCCAAAAGCCAAAAGCCAAAAGCCAGAAGCCAGAAGCCAGAAGCTAAAAGCTAAAAGCCAAAAGCCGATTTTCGTATCTAGGATTTAGATTCGATCGCCCGAATTATATTTGTGAATTTAGTTGTTGAATATGTCTGAAATTACATCAGAGATAAAGCCGGATATTAAGACGGCAAATCCCAAAGTTGACCAAATAAAAAAAGACTGGCAAAAACTTGCCGGTATCAGAATAGAGAAAAAAAAGTGGTTTAAGCCTGCGAAGAAATATTTGCTTCATAAGCAGGCTGGTCGTTGGTTTGCAGGATTGGTGCTGGCACCATGGTTACTGGCTGCAGGTTATTATGCGGGTGTGGCTTCAGATCGCTTTGTCTCCGAGGCCAGCTTTATGATTGAGAAGAGTGATGGGGGGGTTCCCAGTTTTGATGGGTTCAGTCTTTTAGGTGTAGGGGGTCAGTCTGCCGGTGATCAGAAACTTCTGGAAGCTTATATTAATTCTCCGGATATGATGCTGGCACTGGATAAACAGCTTAACCTCAGGGACCATTACAGCACAGCAGACTGGCTTTCTGGCCTTTCTAAAGATGCCAGCTTTGAAGACTTTCTCAGCTACTACCGGGATCACCTGAAAGTTCGTTTTAATGACTCCAATGGCCTTCTTGAGCTGGAAGTACAGGGGTTTACTCCAGAGTTTGCAAAAAGCATGGCGCAGGAAATTCTGAACAACAGTGAGCACTTTGTTAACAAGATAGGCCATGATCTTGCTGATGAGCAGCTGAAGTTTGTTCAGGGCGAAGTCGGCCTTGCTGAACATAAACTGAAAGGTATAACAGCTCAACTAGTTGCCTTCCAAAATACAACGGGTTTGCTCAGTGCTGAGCAGCAGGGGGCAGCACTCAGCAGTATTCTCAATGAACTCCAGGCTGAGCTGGTAAAGAGTCAGACAGAACTTGAGACTAAAATAGCCTATCTGAATACCAAATCACCACAGGTTGTTGCTCTCAAACAGCGGATTGCCGCCCTGGAAAGCCAGATTGATAAGGAAAGTCAAAGGCTGACAGATGATGAAAACACCAGTATTAATGATCTGGCTGCACAGCAAAAAGAGCTTCAGCTGGAACTGGAACTGGCAACCAAAGCCTATTCTTCATCTCTGATTGCATTGGAAACTGCCCGCACGGAAGCCAGTCGCAAGCTGAAGCAGTTGGTTGTTATCAGCAGTCCACATCTTTCTGATGATGCCAAATATCCCAGAGTGGCTTATTCACTGACTAATATTCTGTTAATTTTGTTGGCGGTGTTTGGGTTGATTCGGATGATTCGGGCGACTGTTCGGGAGCATCGGGATTAGGCTTTTGGCTGTTGGCTGTTGGCTTTTGGCTGTTGGCTGTTGGCTTTTGGCTGTTGGCTAATGGTTGTTGGCTTTTGGCTTTTGGCTTTTGGCTTTTGGCTTTTGGCTTTTGGCTGTTGGCTTTTGGTTGTTGGCTTTTGGTTGTTGGCTTCTGGTTAATGGTTGTTGGTTGTTGTTTCAATTTTGGATTTCAGGGTATTGATCATTTTGGCGATTTTATGGCATTGGAGCAGGAATTCCTTCTTGTTATGGGTTGGCAGGTAGCCGACTTGTTCGGCAATGATTAGTTGGGTTTTTAACTCTGCTGACACAGGGGGCACATGAGCCAAGGCTGATACATAGGAACTGAATTTTTTCTTTATCTCCTCTCCGGCTCATTCCCTCTGCAATGTTGGAGGGAACAGACAGTGAAGAGCGGGTAACCTGATCTTTGAAACCGAAGTCACGACAATGCTTAAAAGAAAGTATTACCTTGGTACACAATTCAACGGCTTCCTGCCAAACCAAAAGTCGTTCAAAATTCATAATTTTTATTTCATTTTTCTAACTATTCCCAAACAAAATAGAAGCCAACACAAACCATGTCCAGCCAACAACCAACAGCCAACAACCAACAACCAACAGCCAACAGCCAAAAGCCAAAAGCCAAAAGCCAGCAGCCAACAGCCAACAGCCAACAGCCAACAGCCAAAAGCCAGCAGCCAACAGCCAACAACCAACAGCCAACAGCCAACAGCCAAAAGCCAAAAGGCAAAGGAAGGTGTTCGGTTGATTTAGAATCTGCTTGCATTGATCACCAATACGTACTAATTTTCGATATTGATACGTGTAGGAGGCGGTTATGAGCAAACTGACACTGACTGTCGATCCTGAAGTGGTTCGGCAGGCAAAAATATACGCTGCAAGCCAGCAACAGAGTTTATCTGGCCTGGTTGAAAATTTTTTAAGGAGTCTTCCTGTTCAACCAGATAATAATGAGCCTTTGCTTCAAGGAGCTGTGGCTGATTTGGCAGGTATCATCAGAGAGGAAGATCTGGAAAGACTTGATGAATATACTGAATACCTGAAGGATAAATACCAATGATACGAACCTTGTTCCTGGATGCGGATGTAACGCTTGATCTGTTGGCGAAGCGTGCTCCATGGTTTGTGCAAAGTGCTGATATTTTTTCCAGAATACAGGCGGGGCAGATTCATGGTGCAACTTCAGTATTAGTATTTGCAAATCTCTTTTATATTCTCAGAAAGATTAAAGGTCAGAAAGAAGCCCTTGCTGCTATGCAAAAACTAAAAGGCCTGCTTCGTGTTATGGTTACCTCAGAAGCAGCTCTTGAACAGGCTCTCAACTCGGAATTTGCTGATTTAGAAGACGGAATACAGTATTACACAGCCCAGAGCTGTGGAGCGTCTTTATTGATTACTCGAAATATCAAAGATTACAAAACAGAAACAATGCCAGTAATGACACCGGAACAGTATCTTGAAAGTATTGAGTGTCATTAGTCCTTAGGATTTGTCTTTTAATAAGTTCCCGATTTCCGTTCACCCTGAGCTTGTCGAAGGGTCGTGCCACCGAACTTCGACAAGCTCAGTCCGAACGGAGTCAGGCAATGAAAATAGGGAAGTTATTTCCAGGCAACTCCTTAGAGGCCACCTTATAAGTTATGTTGGCTACTGTGGCCTTTGCAAATAAGTCTGAAATGATTGTAGAAGAGCAGGTAATCTGGTCTTTGAAACCGAAGTCCCGACAATATTTAAAAGAAAGTATTACCTTGGTATACAATTCAACAGCTTCCTGCCAGACCAAAAGTCGTTCAAGATTCATAATTCTTATTTCATTTTTCTAAATATTCCCGAACAAAATAGAAGCCAACACAAACCATGTCCAGCAACAGCCAACAGCCAACAGCCAACAGCCAACAGCCAACAGCCAACAGCCAACAGCCAACAGCCAACAGCCAACAGCCAACAGCCAACAGCCAACAGCCAACAGCAAAAAGCCAACAGCCAACTGGTCAAGAAGTTTTTTATTTTAGAAGGTAACTCCGGTCAGCAGGGTCAAAACCATCGGCAGGTTTACCATTTTTTACTACGTGCCATTTAAAAGGAACTTCATCCGGTTGATTCTGCCGTGTGTTAAAAGCCATTCGGATTAATTGGTTTGCCAGTTGGCTCACCGTCGTACGTTCTTTATCTGCCTGC
>NZ_JBLYNS010000165.1:0-9891 GCF_049310205.1 Endozoicomonas sp. ALC013
TGCAGTTTGGCATCGAAGGGTAGAGGTAGTTCAGTCTACTACTTCTTTTCTTCAACGTTTGTTAAACCTGTTCACGACAGAAGGCCGGAAACAGCGAAGACAAGAGCAGGAAGCGGCTGCTTTATTTCGTGGTCAGTTATGGGAATTGCTTCAAACTGAACAAGCTCCTCATAGCTTAAAAAAACGCATTATAAAGGACGTAGGAAATGGCGTTTTGCCTTTTCTTAAAAAATCTGAGCGTAAAACGATACTCAGTAGTAAGGACACAATACTCAGCAGCACAAAAGAACGTAAAATTATTCGTGAAGCCGCTGGATTTCTTAAAGCAGAACTCTCCGGGCTGCTGTCTCGCTTGCCCGGGGTGACTTTGGAAGATAGCAGGGAAGTGCTGATAGCCTACTATCGACTTATAATTCTGTCACCGGAATTGTTACCTGAGGGGCATAAAGCTCATGAAGCCATCTGCAAGCTGGAAAAGCACTTTCGTGATACCCGACAATCTGAAGGTTTTACCGAACTGACAAAAACCATCACTTTGTCCGTTTTACATAACCTTCGGAAGAACCTGTCTCCTGAAGGGTATCAACAATTAACCGCACGTGTAGGACATATACTTTCTTATCCCTACTCCCGGCGTGATCGCGCTTTGCAGAATGCGCTGAACCTGATTATTGATAATGAAATGAGTATTCAAGGTCATCCCCGGGAGTTGATTTCCGCTGACGATCTGACATTGCTTAAAGAGAGTTATCAAGGGCTATTATCTGGAACCTCGGGATTATTCAGTATTGAGGAAGATCTGAAAACAGATGTTTCTGCTGTAGTACGCAAAATAAGTCGATTACCCAGTGAATTGAGAACGCTTGATCTGGCCCGGGTTGAAAAAGATTTTCAGCAGTATGAATCCTTACGGAGTACTTTGTCTGCAGAAAACCAGAATCAAAGCCAGGAATTTAAAGAACTTGACGCTCGTTGCAAAGTCTATCGAGGCTTGATAGCACAAGGTCGTGCGGCATTGTTGAAGATTCAGCTGAATCAAGGGCGGCGCTGGGAGTTAAATCTGTTATTACAAGGTATTGAAACGACCGCTGTATGGGGCACCGATTCCGAACACAATGAGCAGATGTTCAAAAAGCTGCTGGATTTGGCTCAGTTAAGAGGACCACAAGTGGATTTAGCCCAGCTGGACTGGATAATAGCGCAGAACAATGAAGCAAACAGTCATCCGAACGTTGCCATTGAAGGGGCTGGGCCAACAGGACTGATGCTGGCTTTTACTCAGTTTCAGGAAGGAGCCAATGTCTCAGTGTTTGAGAAACGGAGCACTGAATATAACCGGGTGCAAGTGGTTCGACTGGACCCTAAATGGATGGATATGCTGAAGTTTTATCTTGGAGAACATTACTACGACATGTTCGGTCAGGATGGAAAAGGCGTTATTCGTACGGATGGTTTTGGCGAAATGGCTGGAGAAATTGCCACTCACCGGTTGGAAGAGGCTCTGAATCATAGACTTGCTGAACTGATGTCACGCAATTACGAACATATTTCCCAGCGTGATGCCCCACAAAAAACCAGGTTGGAGCGGTTAGCTGCTTATGAAATGACGATAGTAGAGGCTAATGAACAAGGCTATACAGTAAAGGCTACATACCACCCTGAGAATGATCCCTCTCCCTTTGCCAACGGCAAGAAAGAGCCGCCTGCTGGTTATCAGAAACCTGAAGCAACGTTAACCCGTCCCGTTGATTTAGTGATTTGCGCGGGGGGTAAAAATAGTCAGATCCGTAAAAAGTATATGGGGAACAGAGCCGTATCGGCTACCCGAAGCTATGGTGTTTGTTCCTGGGAAGGACCGAAAGACCAGCCCCTGCAAAATGATCGGCTGGATACCTTTCCAGATTTTCGTGGGATGGTGGTACTTGATCAACAGTTTCAGCAGTTTTTCCAGGAGCAGATGACATTTCAGATGGAAAGGATTGAGGGGCTGAGTGCAGATGAACGACAACTTCTCAGCCGACAAACCCGTCAGCAGTCAAGTGGTGTTCGCCACTTGAAGGCGTCAACCCTTGGAAGAGCGCTGCAGACCCGGTGTTTTGAAAATAAAAACCTTGTCTACATCGGGATGGAGATACCTGAAGCATTTAATCAATTCTGCCAGAAGGTTCAGAAAAAGTTAGCGGTATTACCGGTACCAGAGTTGGATCAAAACGGCAATAAACGATCAAAAGCCGACCGGAAAGCGTGGCGTGATCAGCGTGCAGCCAAGGTACGCAAAGCACTTTCCAGAGCATGGTTTCAAACAGTGGCGCATAGCTATGGTATTGATCAATCGCTGGGCGTTACGGAGGAAAAGATTAATGACTCATTTGCGACTGTATTCTCTTTACAGCAACATCGGGTCAGGAAAAATGTGGTGGAGAGAAGATCAGACTCCCATCAAGTGATCATTACTGCTGCTGGTGATGCTGCTGCCAGTCCTCACTTTATGACCGCCAGCGGCCTGACTGGAGCCAGAGAGAATGTGCTGCATCTGCAAAACTACACGGGGGAGGAGTGGGGCGGAAAATCCGTATTTCTCGGACATGGGGCGACCATTATGGATATACTTAAGGATAAACAACAAAGTACTGCGGATTTTGTGATCCAGCGAGGGCTGATTTTCCTGATTAAATCGAGATTACAACGGTTATTAGATTAATTAATAACCATTTGGGATTAACTGGTTAACCATCACTCACTATCCCCATGGTTCTTTAATATAGGCGGCACCCAATAACCTTCGTTGATCACCCTGATCCTTAATCATGGCAAAATAAAAGGGGCGATTGATGTACAGCAGATTAGGTCTCCCACCGCCACGAATTTGGAATGAAGCCGCAACATGGGCACCTGCCTCATTGATGCTAAGGTTTGTCCTGTGTTTTCCTGAACCGAGCAACTCAGGGTATTCTGTCTCATAGACATAATCGAATTGATATTTGGGTAAACACAGTGAGACGTTCCCTGGATCAATTTCATCGTCAAATAATGAGTTCAAGCCTGTGGTCAGGATATGGCTGACTTCGTCACTGTGTTCTTGTTGCGCCGCTTTGGGAGGCATTATGAAAACAGCTTTCAACCCGGATTCCTTAACGGGCAAGGCAATAAACTCAAAGTCTGAAATATTTTTATAAGTAACTAAGGTTGTCCCCTTGCCGCTTTTCATCCAGACGATCTCCGGCTGCTTCTGACCGTTCCAGGTCATTTCTGTTTGATATTTCTGGGGTATTGCCATGAAAGGTTGTTTCCACGATACATTTTGAAACAACCAGCTTACTAACAAGAAAGCTGTTTTTGGGTCTTTCAGCGTGCCAGGGTTGAGCAGGTTGGTAATCACTCCGTTTGTATCTTTGGCAATCTGTTCATTGAGCCTTTGAGTGGCGTTATCGTACCCTTGTTGTCTCAGTTCACGACTGCTGGTACAGGGGACGCCCAACTGCTTCAGCGTCATGTCAATGGTTGTGGTTTTAGAGAACAAATGGATTTTCTCCAGTGAACTATGATCTGCCGGGTTATCAGGTTTATCACTTATGTCATCGGGTTGTAGTAGTCCCAGTAACTCGTTGGCTACCTTTTCTGTTTCAGTAACCAGAAACGGTGAAGCCGCAATATTTCGATCACGAATATTTTTTTTCGCTATCTCCATAAAACGTTTAACATCCGACCCCAGATCGCTCATCTCTTCAAGAGAGTGAAAAAACCTGGAGTACGACGAGTCCGTTAATGGTTGTGCGCTTGCGGATGCAGCGGTGGGTGAGTATTGTGCTGAGGGGGAAAAAGCAGGAGGAAAATTCATTTCATGGACTCCTGAACCAAAAATGAGTTCTCATTATCGCCCTCAGAGCCTAGCTGCTTATTTTCATTTATCCACACTGTAGTGATGATCGATAATACCAGGATCCATACAAGCCGACTTTTGCTTTTGCCTTTGCCACCATAGCAATGGTGAGGCAATCGCCAGCATGCCAGCAGCATACGCCATTTTCCACCCGAGGCCCCAGGCAAGCATAAAGCAGAACAGGCAGCCAAGCAGGTTCATCCAGTGGTATTTAGCAGGCAGCAGTCGGAAAGCTGCCAGCATGGAGGCCAGGTAAATAATAACGAAAACCCCATTGACCCAGGAAACCAGATCTTCCAGATCCTGATCGGTAAAGTGAGTAAAGATCAGAATCGCTGCAATGATGAGTAGTACGGTTGCCAGGGCGCGTTCGGAAACACCGTAACGATTCTGTTTACTGAACCAGGCTGGCAACACTCCTTCCTGGCTGAAACTCAGTGTCAGACGAATCAGACTGGCGATGTAGACATTGACAGTTGCAATACCACCTGCCAGCCCGAGAGTCCCGATGATTGGTGAACCCAGTCCGCCCAACAGCTGATCAAAAACACCCGCCATGGCCAGGGGAGCCGTCACCGGTATGGACAGTATCAACCATGTACAGGCGAGATAAATACAGCCAACGATGGTAACGCCGATCATGATGGCCGGTTTCAGGTCTTTTTCGGGGTTTCGAAAGTCACCTGCCAGATGGGACATGGCTTCCATTCCCAGAAAACTCCAGAAAGCAAGCCCGGCGGCTTTAAGAATCATGCTGCTGCTAACGACAGTTTTCTCCGGGGAGGCGGGTACATCAACTACCCCCCGGGCCACCATCATCAGAATCAGTACCGCCATGATAGAAAAAGTCAGTATCAGCTGAAGGGTGGCAGAAATATGTATGCCCCGAAAATTCAGACCATAAAGCAAGACCAGGCACGATAACTGAACCGCAATGGTTATTGAGCCCGGCACCATAAACAGGGCATCAATAAACTGGTAGGTCATAATGATGGCTGCGGGTGCACCCAGGGGGACAGCGCAAAGAAAAATGATGCCGATGGTTCTTCCGGCGACAGAGCCAAAGGCCTTTTCCACGAAATAGGCCGGTCCGGCTGCATGGGGGAACCGGCTGGCCAGACTGGCAAACACCAATGCCACCGGAATAATGGTCAGGGTAAGCAGGGCCCAGGCCCACAGGGCTCCGTAGCCTGCCAGTTCAATGGTTAACTGGGGAAGAATAAATACGCTGGTGCCTAGCAGGGTAGTGGTGAGCAGCCCTGCTCCCTGCCAGCATCCAATTCCGGAAGTTTGTAACTGCACTGTGATGACTACCTCTGGGATATCACTTGTTATTTGTTTCTATGGCAACGGATTAAGGCATTTACTATAGGCCAGATTGACTTGGGATTCCGTCGAATTATCGGATACCCGGGGGAAATAATACAGTTGGTTTTCAGCTATAGAATGGCCAGGGCATGTTCAATGGCGCTGTCCACGTCATGCTGCCAGTTTAATAATATATGGCCGTGTAAAAATAGCTTCGGCTGATAGCATATCTCTGATTCACTTCATCATTACTCAGCAGTTTATTTCTCCATAAATAGCCTCTGACAAGATTGCTTTCCCGATCAGACAGTGGTTCATTTGACTGATATTTACTGAGCAGAGGCTGGATACGACTCTCTTCTTCCTTAAGGGCCTTCCGTTCTTTGTTGACAATGTCATGCATTGGCAGAGTGAGAAACCCGATAGCGGATTCGTTTGTGGTTGGGTCACGCCACGATTCCCAGTCATCGACTATCCGCCCTGCAAAGAATAATGCCTGACTGTGTTCCTGAATCAGGAATATTCGCTGCATCAGAGCGTTTTTAACGTTCAGATCGAAGCAGGCTGGTAGTGAGTCACACAACACTTCTACATCAAGCTTCTGTAAACGATCATAAGACTTGCGGGTCATCAGCCGTGGATAACCGACGCGGCATCCTTTACGGTATCTAGCGTTTATACTGTCAGCGGATGGCGCAATGATGTCTCTGAACGGGTAAAGACAGGTATCGTTATCAATGCCGATGACCCGGCCAGTTTCGTAGTCTATGAAGTAATTTCCATCATGTCGGTCTGGTTGGGCACAAATGGCATCCAACAGCTCAAGGTCAGCCAGGCCGCTGAATATTTTGCTCCTGATTTCCCGGTTGCCCTCCTTATCCAGCAGTTCCTGATGGGCCAGCTTTTTCTTTTGTTTAGGAGCAGCGCTGGCACGTACACTGGTCCTGGCTGATACTCCTGAAGCCAGTTCCATCTCCAGTCCAATCTGGTGGTTATGTTCGCAAAATGACATATCGGGCATCACGTTCATGCCCAGCAGGCGGGCAATCTCGCCGGTGGCCAGATTTCTGGCCGTAAGATTTGGATGATACCTGTCGTGGTACAACTGTGGAGAGATGATTTTTCTCCAGCTTGAGATGTCAACGGCCAGTTCAGGTTTGAACACCCGCTTTACTGTGTCATTTCCGGTTTTATAGGATAACAGGTACACCGTATTCTCCTTCCCACTACCCAGCTCCCGGGGAGGATTGTCAGGATCCAGAAGTCGGTCAGTCCATCGGCCGGGAAGGGTGAGTTCATCGTTCAGATCATAGCCAACCCGCTTGAACTCCATTGCCGCCTGCCAGCTGATTTTCCCGGCAATAGATGTTAATGCCGGTGAGTCTAATACCTGAAACAGCAGCAGTTGATCATTTCTGAGATCGGTGATTTTATGCCTTAAAATCATGAGTTCTGACTGGTCCGGATGATGATGGTGCTGATCGATTATGTTGCTTATTTCATTCTGGATTGCTCTATTACTGGTTAGAATCTGCTTCGCTTGCTGTTCTGCCGCGGTCTGTTCAGTGGGTATTTCCCGGGTTAACTGCTGCTCATAGTTACTGATCATATCGTGAGCTGGAAGCTCTCCGGCACCTGTATTCATCTTTTCAGATAATGGTCTGGATACTTGCTTATGGTCAGACAAACAGCGCAGTTTTTTCTGGGTAACAGCGGGTTGATTGAAGCGTTCCGTGACCCGTTCCTGAATAGCCTGTTTCCTTACGGCCAGCTGCGTTGGTGTTAACTGAGCAGGGTTGACTGACTGGTTATAGGCTGACAGTTGTTCACGGGCATGGATGATCTCCCGCCTGATGCAATCAGGCTTTACCAGTTCCAGTTCGCCACGCTTGTGCAGGTTTCTGATGTGGCTATGAAGCAGGGCAAGAACTTTGGGAACCCCTCTGGCTATATCAGCCTCTGCCTGGTGCCACTCTTTTTTTACCAGGGCCTCCAGGCGGTTCGCATAATACTTGCTCTGTGGTTCGTCTCCGCGTTGTGCGATGATGGTTACACCCTGACCAAATGGGTTGGCCAATACCCTGGTATCCAGACCGGGAAATAACTCTGCCGAACCAATCCTGGGGTCCAGGGTCGAGGGATATTCAAGAACTGCAGCAGGTCTTTTTCCCTGATAGACACTGAGCACCTGCTGCTCTGGGGATTGCAGTTCGGACCGATCAAGCCATTGGTAATGGCAGCGTTTCGAAACCGGGTGCCTTGTCTGCTCTGCAATGATTGATTTATAAGCCTGGCTGGGTTTCACCACCGCTACGATTGGCAGCAGGGGATTAAGCCCGGGCGTTTGCCCCTTAACCCGGGGACAAGCCTTACCTTCTTGAATTAATACGACATCAACCCACTGTTGATCCTCTTTGCTCAGGAATTGATCGAGCCAGGCAGTATCATTCAATGCATCGGGATCGACCTCTACCCATGGTGGCAGGGGCTTGAGGCAGGCACCCTTAAATGCATTACTGAGTCTTAACGTGACAACGGTTTGATCTATGTGCTTGCTTACCGCTGTATTGGGTGCGTCAGAGAAACCTGCAGAGGTTAACGGTTCGGGCCTTGTCTCCGGTTTTGTCAGACAGTTATCAGTGACCACTTGAGCGATAGTGCGTTGTTCAAGGCTGGTAAAGCAGGCACCAGGTTCAGAGACCATAGAGCTGAGTGTTTGCGGCGCAACCGGAGGTGCCTTGGCAAAGTCTTTTTTAACCTCGACCGGGGGTTGGTTCTCTGAAGGGTAACCTGGAGGTATCACAGGAGTCTCCATAACCTATGACTGACAATCCACCTATCGGCTGTTAACCTGGATATTTCATAAAGGCAGTAAAAGGTACTTTAGTATTATTTCCGACGCCACACAGGACGTTATTCCTTTTTACTGAAGATCTTGCTGTATCGGCATTATCAATAACCGCTCACCTCGCCTGCTCTTTACAAATTCTAACAAACCGATCCATAACGCTACCGACTTATACGCGCCATCTCTTTCCCGGGCTGTGGCTTTTGGATAAGCTACCGGGTTATTCATACAGACGGGCTCATGACTGGTACTAAGCCCCTGGTTTTCGAACCGGATTTCACTTGTTGGGGACAACGATGATCATTAAACCAAGGATTCGTGGATTTATCTGCACAACCACTCACCCGGTAGGTTGTGAAGCCAATGTGAAGGAGCAGATTGCTTACACCCGGTCATTGGGTCCCGTAGCCAATGGCCCCAAAAAAGTACTGGTGATCGGTGCTTCCAGTGGTTATGGACTGGCTTCTCGTATCACCGCAGCTTTTGGTTCCGGTGCGGCCACCATTGGTGTGTTCTTTGAAAAGCCGGCCACCGAAAACAAGCCGGGAACCGCGGGCTGGCACAATTCTGCGGCCTTCGATCAGCTGGCCCACGAAGCTGGCCTCTATGCCAAAAGCCTGAATGGCGATGCCTTCAGCCACGCAGCCAAAGAAAAGACCATTGAGTTGATCAGACAGGATCTTGGCCAGGTGGATATGGTGGTTTACTCGCTGGCATCACCCGTGCGAAAACTGCCGGATACTGGCGAGGTGATTCGCTCGGTACTGAAGCCGATGGGTGAGCCATATCGCGCTACCGCAGTGGATACCAACAAAGATGCATTGTTTGAAGCGACGGTGGAACCGGCCACTGACGCAGAGGTGGAAGCAACGGTTACGGTCATGGGGGGGCAGGACTGGGCACTGTGGATGAACGCGCTGTCTGCTGCGGGCGTTCTGGCAGAAGGCTGCAAGACAGTGGCCTACAGCTATATTGGTACGGAACTGACCTGGCCGATCTATTGGGATGGTGCCCTGGGTGAAGCCAAGAAAGATCTGGACCGTACAGCCCATGCCATCAACGATTCGATGAAATCAATCCATGGTTCAGCCAATATCGCGGTACTGAAGAGTGTGGTCACTCAGGCCAGTTCGGCGATTCCTGTTATGCCGCTCTATATCTCCATGGTTTTCAAGAAAATGCGGGAAGAGGGCGTACACGAAGGGTGTATCGAACAAATCAACCGTATGTTCCGTGAGCGTCTTTACCGTAGTGATGGTGCGGCTGCGGCAGTGGATGACAGCAACCGTCTTCGCCTTGATGACCTGGAGCTGAGAGAAGATATTCAGAAGCACTGCCAGGATATCTGGCCACAGCTGACCAATGACAATCTGGCGGAGCTGACCGATTATACCCTCTATAAAGAAGAGTTTCTGAAGTTGTTTGGTTTCGGTGTTGAGGGTGTGGATTATGATGCTGATGTGAATCCCCAGGTGCCTTTTGAGGTAATTGATATCTGACAGGTCGATCAGCAAGGCAGGGATGCCGCTGCTTGAGAATACGGGATATCAAAGTTATATGGGGTTGTCCGTCAAGGGGGCCAACTGCTTCAGACTACGCCGGAAAGCTCCGGCGTGGCCGTAAGCTCAGCAACAAAACGGCGTTCGGTATTGTCATGGATATGCTTGCCATAAAGATCTTCCAGTTCATCGAAAGACTCATAGGGCTCTTCAAACCAGTAGGACATAATACTGCGGTTATTATTAAGAGAGTGCACAAACCGCAGGTCTTTCTTTTCCAGTGCTCTCAGTCGGATACTGCTTTTCATCCGGTAATTCCGTCAGTCAGAGATTGACTCTGTATATCAATAAGACTT
>NZ_JBLYNS010000166.1:0-9864 GCF_049310205.1 Endozoicomonas sp. ALC013
AGCCAACCGGCTCCAGCTCTTCCATAGGCCAGCGGGGCACAGGCACTACTTCAGGCCCATCGCTCTGACCAGCAAGCAGCCGCTGACAGCCAGCATAAGCGATCATGGCACCATTATCCGTGCAGAACTGAGGGCGGGCATAACGCAGTACCGCACCTTCTTTTTCCACCATGGATTCCAGGGCAGCCCGCAGTGACTGATTGGCACTAACGCCTCCGGCAATAATCAGCTGCTTCATACCGGTCTGCTGCAGGGCACGACGACATTTGATGGTCAGGGTTGCCACCACCGCCTGTTCAAAGGCACGGGCAATATCCGCACGATCCTGATCCGCAGGCTCTTTGGCTATCGCTTCTTTACGGCATTTTGCCACGGTATTAAGGGTATAGGTTTTCAAGCCACTGAAGCTGAAATCCAGTCCCGGGCGATCGGTCATGGGCCGTGGGAAACGAAAACGCCCTTCCTGCCCCTGTTCTGCCAGCCGGGCAATGGCAGGACCGCCAGGGTAATCCAGACCCAGCATCGCGGCCACTTTATCAAAAGCTTCGCCGGCGGCATCATCAACCGACTCGCCCAGCAGAGTGTAACGACCAATACCAGCCACCTGCACCAGCTGAGTGTGGCCACCGGATACCAGCAGCGCCACAAATGGAAACGCTACGGGTGTTTCTTCCAGCATGGGTGCCAGCAAATGACCTTCCATATGGTGAACCCCCACCGATGGTATACCCCAGGCCCAGGCCAGAGCCTTGCCAATACAGGCTCCCACCATCAGGGCCCCCACCAGCCCGGGGCCACGGGTGTAGGCGATGGCGTCGATCTGATCTTTACTGATGCCTGCCTGCTCAAGCACCTGGTTAATCAGGGGCAATACTCTCTGGATATGGTCTCTGGAAGCCAGTTCAGGTACCACACCACCGTAATCGATGTGCATATCAATCTGACTGAACAGGGCATCGCTCAGCAGACCTTTCCCGCTGTCATAGAGGGCAATGCCGGTCTCATCGCAGGAAGTTTCTATCCCGAGAACAATCATTAAACCAACCTGTGAAACAATGTGTGCAAAAAGAGTCAGTGAAATTCCCGAATCCGGGTATTTCATAAAGGGGAAGAATCATACGTTAAGTAGTTGGCCAAATGGAATCGTATATTTCTGGCTAAGTGGGCAGTTACTATGCAAGGCACAACGCAGGGAGCATAGCCGTAGCTATGTGACCGGAGTTGTAACGCCGCAGAGTGACTGTCCACTTAGCCAGAAAATATGATTTCATTTGGTTAACTACTTAAGTAGGCGTTTTTTGCATTTTTGCTGAATAAGCTTTAAAATTCGCGCCCTTGAAAAACTGCGACTAATCTGTCTTGTTAATGTGAGTATTAACGTCCTGCTTTGGGTAAAGTCCCGTCTTTTCAAAGCACGATACTGGTAATCACAGAGGTGATTTATCGCATTCGCGCAGCATTGGCTGTAATCCAGCCGTGAGTTTTTTAGCCTTCAGTCGCACTGACCGGGGCGGATTCATGGTCAACATTTGTTATTAAAAGGAAGGTGATCTCTGCATGCCTGCTGTTAAAGTTAAAGAGAATGAACCGTTTGACGTAGCCCTGCGCCGTTTCAAGCGCTCTTGTGAAAAAGCTGGTATCCTGGCTGAAGTTCGTCGTCGTGAGCACTACGAAAAGCCAACTACCGTTCGCAAGCGCAAGGCCGCTGCTGCTGTTAAGCGTCATCTTAAAAAACTGCAGCGCGAGCAGCGTCGTCGTGAGCGTCTGTATTGATCAACTGACCCTAACGTCGGTTGCTTCAATCCTGTGATTTACGCGTTGACTACCATTAAGCTTTGAACCCACCAACCTTAACGTCAGGTAAAAAGGAACGTGTCATGAGTGATTGCATTGTCAGGGATCAACTGACAGAAGCCATGAAGGATGCCATGCGCAATCGCGACAAACCACGACTGGGTACTATCCGTTTGGCTCTGGCCGAACTGAAGCGAATTGAAGTCGATGAAAAGTCACTAGACGATCAACGTGCCCTGGCAGTACTGGACAAAATGGTAAAGCAGCGTCGCGATGCCATTGTACAGTTCGAGTCTGCCGGGCGCACGGATCTTGCCGAACAGGAAAAGCTGGAACTTGAGGTTCTTGCTGACTTTCTCCCCACCCCGCTATCAGAAACTGAAATCATCGAACTGGTCGACCTCGCCATTAACAGCACCGGTGCCTCCGGCATGGCCGACATGGGCAAGGTGATGGGTATTGTTAAACCACAGGCGCAGGGTCGTGCGGACATGTCATCCATCAGCAAAATCGTTAAATCCCGGTTAAGCTGACACTCACCCTGTCGGGTGATAGTATCTATCCAATAGTTATTTTCTTTTCTGTTTCAGGCGCAGCACTCCACCATGGCCGGACGGATTCCCCAGTATTTTATTGATGACCTCCTGACCCGCATTGATATCGTCGATGTGATCGATCACCGGGTTAAGCTGAAAAAAACCGGTCGCAACTACTCTGCCTGCTGTCCTTTCCACAAAGAGAAGACCCCGTCCTTTACGGTGAGCCCTGACAAGCAGTTCTACTACTGCTTTGGCTGCGGAGCCAGTGGCAATGCCGTTGGCTTTGTTATGGACCACGACCACCTGGACTTTCCTGAAGCGGTTGACACACTGGCAGGACAGCTGGGCCTGGAAGTCCCCAGGGAAGAAAACCCGCACCGACAACGGGGCCCGGACCACAGCGAACTATACCATCTGCTGGAGCGCGCAGTGGACTTCTATAGCCGCCAGCTGAAACAGCATGAACAATCCCCAAGGGCATCCCACTACCTGAAAAACCGGGGGCTTGATCCACAAACCTGCCAGCACTTTGCCATCGGCTTTGCACCGCCGGGCTGGGACAACCTGAAAAAAGAGCTGGCCACCTCACCAGAAAAAGAGCAGCAGCTGATCACCACCGGCATGCTGGTCAAAAATGAAGACCGCAATACGGTGTATGATCGTTTCCGGGAGCGCATCATTTTCCCTATCCGGGATAGCCGGGGTCGCTACATTGCGTTTGGCGGCCGTGTTCTGGGCGATGAAAAACCCAAGTACCTTAACTCGCCCGAATCCCCGGTTTTCCACAAAGGCAAAGAGCTTTACGGGCTGTTTGAAGCCCGGCAGGCCAACCGCAAGCTGAGCCGCATCCTGGTGGTTGAAGGGTATATGGATGTGGTGGCACTGGCCCAACAGGGAATCACCAACGCGGTGGCAACCCTTGGCACAGCCACCACCCCTGACCATATGCAGCGACTGTTCAAAGTGGTGCCTGAAGTCATTTTCTGCTTCGATGGCGATGATGCCGGCCGACGGGCGGCATGGCGTGCACTGGAATCGACACTGTCCAACATGCAGGATGGTCGTCAGGCCCGTTTCCTGTTTCTGCCACAGGGCGAAGATCCGGATAGCATGGTTCGCAAGGAAGGCTCCGAAAGCTTTATTGAGCGAATCAAGAGCCAGGCCATCAGCCTGGATAACTTACTGTTCAGGGAACTGGAGTCAGAGCTGGATCTGACCACCATGGATGGTCGTGCCCGCTTGGCCAAACTGGCTCAACCTTATCTTGATAAACTGCCGGAAGGCTTGTTTCGTCAGTTGCTGGTGAAAAAGCTCTCAGACCGGACAGGACTGGATACACACTACCTGGAAGCTCACTTTCAGGAAAGTGCCCGCACCAGAGAGTTATCCACAAGCCGACCAGAGCCGGAAACCCGCAACATCAGCCAGGAAGCACAGGTTCATCATGGTCATTATGAGCCAGCGCCTTTCTACGATGCAGACTACGAAGAAAGACAGTACGCACCAGAAGAACACCCGAGCAATAACACACCTGAGATTTCACGCAGGCCTTCAACCCGCCATCTGACCAACTCAGCCAGACTGGTGACCTGCGGTTATGCCATACGACAGTTATTATGCAATCCGGAGTTTGCCCGGGAAGTTTCCGAGCCATTTGACCACCTGAAACTGGAAAACGACAGTGACAGTCAATTACTGATCGACCTGTTAACCATCCTGAAAAAAGAGCCGTCACTGAAAGCCAGCACGCTTATTGCCCAATGGTACGACACAGAAAAAGGACAGCGCCTGCAAGCCCTGGCCGCCCTGGATCACGGCACCACCGCGCACCGGGATGAGTTTCTGGAAACCCTGGCCAGCATTCGCAGGAAAGCAGGATTAAACCATCAGAAGAACCTGTACAAATCACTTATCCAGAGCTTCCAGAACAAAAAGCCGGGACAAATTAACGAAGAACTTCGCCAGCAGTTCCGTCAACATCAGGAAGCGTTCAGAGAGCAGATGACCCAGCAGCAGGCAACCGACAAAACACCCGGCAACCACCACGAAAAAAATGGGGAAAGTTAATCTTTTTTTTGGTAGTGTCAGACAAATGCAACCGATTCCTCGAATCCATGCATAAAAAAATAACTGCACAACAAAAAATATTAGGTATACTTGAATTTCACTGTGTCCCGTGGAACTGCATTATTGGCCACATTTCTAATTCAAACCCGGTCTGAAAACACCAAGGAAAGGTAACCCGCGTCATGGAATGCATTCCGGTACCTCGTCCAACCAAGTCGGGCCGCTGCCCTGTGGTACTATACCCAGTTTATGAGCTATAATTGCCTGCTTACGTTTTTTTGTCCGGTTCGTCAATATCCGCTGTTAAAGGGTTGATATGTCAGCAAATTCGCAACAACAATCCAGATTAAAAGAGCTTATCGCCCGTGGTAAGGAACAGGGGTACCTGACTTACGCGGAGGTTAATGACCATCTTCCGGAAGATATTTCCGATCCTGATCAGGTGGAAGATATTATCCGCATGATCAATGACATGGGTATCAGCGTCTACGAGACCGCTCCCGACGCCGATACCCTGCTCATGGCTGAAGCCGACACCGATGAAGCTGCCGCCGAAGAAGCAGCCGCAGCGCTTGCCGCCGTCGAACAGGAAGCAGGAAGAACCACTGATCCTGTCCGCATGTACATGCGGGAAATGGGTACCGTAGAGCTGTTAACCCGTGAGGGCGAAATCCAGATTGCCAAGCGCATCGAGGAAGGCTGGCGTGAAGTCATGTCGGCACTGGCTCAATTCCCCGGTTCTGCCCAGATTGTCCTCGACGAATATGACCGCCTTACCGAAGAAGAAGGTCGCCTCACCGACGTTATCAGCGGCTATATAGATCCCGACGATGATACTGAGATCACCAATACCGATGATAACGATATCGAAATCGACGATTCACTTGATGACGATGACGACGATGGTGATGATGAAGACAGCGAAGAAGAGGGCGATAGCGGACTCGACCCGGAAGAGGCCAGAGAGCGCTTCACCCTTCTGAGAGATGCCCTGGAAAAAGCCACCACGGCTATTGCCACTCATGGCCGTGATAACAGCCGGGCGGCACTTGAAGAACTGGCCGAAGCTTTCATGCCGCTGAAGCTGGTTCCACGCATCTTCGACATGCTGGTGTTCCGAATCCGCAATGCCGTGGAGCGCATCCGTGATAACGAGCGCGCGGTCATGCAGCTGTGTGTTCGCAAATCCAAAATGCCCCGCAAGATTTTCCTTAAGGCATTTCCGGGCAACGAAACCAACCTTGGCTGGATCGATGAACTGGCCGCTGGCAGCGGTGGTTACATAGATGCTTTGCAGAACTATCGCGAAGAGATTGTTCGCGCCCAGAAAAAGCTGGCCAATATCGAGAAAGAGTTTGATCTTTCCCTGGTCCAGATAAAAGACATCAACCGTAAAATGTCCCTTGGCGAAGCCCGTGCCCGCCGCGCCAAAAAAGAGATGGTTGAGGCCAACCTTCGTCTGGTTATTTCTATTGCCAAGAAATACACCAACCGAGGCCTGCAGTTCCTTGACCTGATTCAGGAAGGCAACATCGGTCTGATGAAGGCGGTGGACAAGTTCGAATATCGCCGTGGTTACAAGTTTTCGACCTATGCCACCTGGTGGATTCGTCAGGCGATTACCCGATCGATCGCAGATCAGGCTCGCACCATCCGTATTCCGGTTCACATGATTGAAACCATCAACAAGCTGAACCGGATCTCACGACAGATGTTGCAGGAGATGGGCCGGGAACCCACACCGGACGAACTGGCTGTGCGCATGGATATGCCAGAAGACAAGATTCGTAAGGTACTGAAGATCTCCAAAGAGCCTATCTCCATGGAGACACCCATTGGTGATGATGAAGATTCGCACCTGGGTGACTTTATTGAAGATGCTACCATGCAGTCGCCTATCGACCGGGCAACCGGTGAAGGCCTGAAGGAATCTACCCGCATGGTTCTGGCTGGCCTCACCGCTCGTGAAGCCAAGGTACTGAGAATGCGCTTCGGTATCGATATGAACACCGACCACACGCTGGAAGAAGTGGGCAAGCAGTTCGACGTTACCCGTGAGCGTATTCGTCAGATTGAAGCGAAGGCCCTGAGAAAACTGCGTCATCCAACGCGCTCAGATCACCTCCGCAGCTTCCTTGATGAGTAATCATCAACCATAAAAAAAGCACCACACGGTGCTTTTTTTATGGCTTGCACCAAGTGTGACCAAATGCTCAATGAGTGGAATCTACCCGCTCTTATGCAGGCTTCATCAGCGCAAGCAGTTCCTCGACAGCCTCCCTACTCTTAACCTCACACTCATTCAAAGGCCGGGTTTTTGATAACCAGTCGTTAACTCTGAACTCAAAATCATGACGGCAAACATGGTGAGTCAATTTCATTTGAAGACTCTCAGTCAGCGCATGAAGGCGTTGATATTCTTCCTGAAGCTGGTTAGGTCGGCAGCCAGGTTTTCCTTCAGAGTGCAGGGCAATAAACTGTTTGGCTTTATTCAGGATAAGCAGACAGCCTATCAGCAAACCATAAATACGCTCCCCGGTGTTTTGGGGGTTGTGAAACAGAATGGTTTGAGGCAGGTCGAATGCTGCGCCTTTGTGCAATTGCTCTGTCAGCTGATCAAGGTTATCCGTGAGATATTGCAGCGTATCGTTCAGCAATCTGGTTTCTTCTGCAAACAACAAACACCATACCGGCCTCTCAACGCCAGGAACGAGAACGGGCAATCGTGATGCCTTTCCATCGGTTACTCTGGCGTCAACATAAACCTGAAAACCCATTGCCTTTACCCCCAGATCACCGTCTTTAAGATCAATACTGTAGGCCTTTGGCAATTTCATCGCCTGACATTCCGGGACAGGCCAGATGATGACACTTTGAGGGATGTCTGACTCACTGTCGGTATTCAGTGCCTGCAGCTTGTCAAAAAGGGTTCTGACAGATGCTTCTTTCGTGCAGATAATGTCAATCTCATCAAATGATGAGTGGAGGTTCTGTAAAAAGCGTGCGTATGAACCGGTAACCAGAATGGGAGGGTCGGTATAAGAATTATTAATTTCCTGAATAATCTCCAGTGTTTTCAGCGTTATTGAATTTAAATAAGTAACCTGACAAGAAAGTGGGCCTCCTTTGTCAAGATTGGCTGAACACCCGTTTACATCTGTGGAAAAACAGCCAAACCAGGCGTTGTCAGTAAACTGTTCAGGTGATCCGGGGTGCTCTCTACTGACCGCAACAGAAGCCTCAGCTTGACTGTCACAGGCTGAGCATTCTTGATGACTATCACTCCCACGGACAACGGTATTTTCTCGTTTAAACAGCATATTATCCATTATATTGGCTTCACAGCTGCATTGTTCAAACCAGAAGCCCAGAGCATGGCGCATCTTGCTTCCTTCAGAAAAGCGTTGAAGACACTCCAGAACCTGATTCTTATGAACGTGTCGTCCATTAACCAACTGTCTTGTGATACAGCAATGCGCCAGGAAGAAGAAATGGATACGTGAACTCTGAAACGAGTTTCTCAGTCCTTTGATGGATTGCAATACCTGCTCTGCTGACACTCTCTGATGATCAATGGACAGCCCATAGTGCATAGCCATGAATTGCAATTGACATTGCAGTCGTTGTTGCTCGTCGTCTTTATGGGATGCGTTGTTTAAGATTTGCCAGGCCTCTTGAAGTATCTCCTGAGCTGCATTGTTTTCATCATAATGCATGGGTTGTTTCAACTTTTGAATCAGATACCCGGCTTGCTTTACAGCATGATCGCCGGGTACTTCATTAAATACTTCTAACACTTGCCGGTTATCCAGACAGGCACCGTTCAATTCTCTTGCCGTTAATGCCAGCTGTACATAAAAATAAGCCCTTTCCATTAACCAGCCACCGCCTTCATAATCCTTAACCACTGCATCCGCTTCGACCAGCCGACCATTCAACGCCACTCCCCTGAGGCAACATTCCTGTTTGAAGCGCGTCATCCCCAGCCTGCCTTTCGAATTGTCCGGGAAATCCTTAATCACCGTATCCGGTGTAACCGGCTGGCCATTCAACGACAGCCCTCTCAGACAACATTCCTGTTTGAAGCGCGGCAGCTCCAGTGTTGCTTTGGCCTCCTCATAACCCTTAACCACCTCATCGGGTGTGACCTGCTGCCCCATTAACGGCACGCCGTTCAAGCAACATCGCTCTTTGAAGCGCGTCAAATCCAATACTGCCCTGGCTGCCTGATAACCCTTAACGACCGCCTCAGGTTTGACCTGCTGGCCTTCCAACAGCAGACCCTTCAGGCAACATGCCTCTTTGAAGCGCGCCTGTTCCAATATTGCACTGGCATCCTGATAACCCTTAAACACCACATCCGGTGAGATCCGCTTGCCATTCAATCGCAGGCCTCTCAGGCAACACTCCGATTTAAAGCGGGCCAGCTCCAGTGTTGCCTTGATTGCCTGATAATCCTTAACCACCGCCTCCGGTGTGACCGGTCGGTCATTCAATGGCAACCCCCTCAGGCAACATTCCACCTTAAAGCGCCCTATCCCCAGATTGCCTTGCGGGCTACACGGGAAAGCCTTAATCACTGCATCCGGTGTGACTTGCTGGCCATTCAACGGCAGCCCCCTAAAGCAACATGCCGCCTTAAAGCGCGCCAACTCAAGTGTTGCACTGACTGCCTGATAAGCCTTAATCACCGCATCGGGAGTGACTTGCTGGCCATTCAATAACAGGCCCCTCAGGCAACATTCTGCTTTGAAGCGCGCCAGTGCCATTTTGCCTTCGGGACTACCCGGAAAATCCTTAACCACTGCATCCGGTCTGACCTGGTGACCATTCAATAGCAAACCCCTCAGGCAACAGAGTTGCTTGAAACGGGCCAGTTCCAGTGATGCTTTGGCTGCCTGATATTCTTTTACCACCACATCCGGCGTGACCTGCTGACCATGCAACAGCCGCCCCCTTATACAACATTGCGATTTGAAGCGCGCTATCGCTAATTTGTACTTATTTTGATTTGGCTTCCGATTGAATTCCTGAATGACCTGATCCGGGAATACTTTTTGATTGTTATAAAGAATGTTCTTTAAGCAAAGCCTCTCAAGGAATAAACCACTCCTGAGAGACGTTGTATCATTTCTATAAGCTGAGAGCACATCAGCCGGGGTGATTTGACGTCCCTGCAATAGTTTTTTTTGCCAAAAGGCATCCTCAATATCCTTGCCATCATTCAGCGCTGAGGCTGTATCTTTATGAGTCTGATAGACTCTTTTACCGTTAAATCTGTTTCTGGAGCTGTCAGGAATACCGCTTGAACTGACTTGCCGGTCAACTCTAGCAGGCTTTCGATGGGAGTCGGTTGATGATGCCTTCAGAATAAAGCCCTGCACGCCTGGACTATGAATACCGAAGTTTGACCTCAAGAGGATTATTAGGTTCCACTGCCATGTGGGTTAAACACAGTCAGACT
>NZ_JBLYNS010000167.1:0-9806 GCF_049310205.1 Endozoicomonas sp. ALC013
CGACTGCATGGATGCAGGAGCTAGGGCAACGCAGGAGCAGTTGCCGCGTAGGGCAGTCTATTCTCGGTCAGGCTCCCAGGGTGAACCGTTAATTTTATCCATGACCGACTTCACTTCATCATCAGACGCCGGTTCACTGACGGAGTGCTCTGCCAGCTTTTTAATGGCGGCAAACTGTTTGAGAAAACGTCGGCAATGGTGGCACATGATCAAATGCATTCGCATACTCAGACGCTGTTGCCAGTTCAGCTCGTCATCCTGAAGCTGACCCGCCATTTGCTCGATATCCCGACATTTCAACATCGGCCTGTCTCCTGAAACTGTTCAATACCGGAATACAGCGTTGCCCGCGCCCGGTGCAGCAGAACCCTGACATTGGCTGCGGACTCACCGATAAAACCGGAAATATCATCCAGTGACATCTGGCTGAAATCTTTCAAGCCAAACACCAGACGCTGCTTCTCCGGCAACATGGTGATCTTATGGTTCAGGCAGTCCATCAGTTCCCGTTTATCCAATAGCGCCCCCGGCCCATCGATGTGCCAGTTGGAAGGCGGCTGTTGCCAATGGCCATCTTCTTTAAAACGATGGGCCAGCGGCGCTTCTTCCGGAGCATCGGACAGCAGCTCACGTTTCTGCCGACGATAGCGGGAACGGGCTTCATTGGCGGTAATGGTCAGCAACCATCCCTTGAAACTGCCTCTGGGCTGCCATTGAGGCAGTTTCTGATGCACCGTCAACCAGGCTTCCTGGACAATCTCATCGGCATCACTTTCGCCCACAATCGGCAGGGCAACGAAGCGCATCAAGCGATAGTAATGCTTCACCAGCACTGTAAACGCCTGCTGATCACCATTTTGTGCCTGTTTTATTATTAACGCTTCATCGTCCATATCGTTACAAACCCGGAATGAAAAAATGACCTGCACACTGTAACAATCCCACGGCTGAAACGTTGAGTGAATAACTCAATAAGAACATCCAGGGAATCAGCCATGAATAAGATCCTGTCACTCTACCAAAAAACAGCAGGTTACCTCCATCACGCTGATGGGCTTCCATTGCTGGCCCTGCGTCTGTACCTTGCCCCCATTTTCTGGATTGCCGGCACCAACAAACTGGCGCACTTTGACGATATTGTGGTGTGGTTTGAGCATGGACTGGCCCTCCCCTTCCCCTGGCTGATGGCAGCACTGGCGACCTGGACAGAGATTATCGGCGCTGTGCTGCTGGTGGCCGGCCTGGGCATTCGGTTGATTTCAGTCCCATTGATCATCACTATGCTGGTGGCTATTTTCGCGGTGCACTGGCCCCATGGCTGGCAGGCCATTGCTGACCCGGGCAGCTTTGCTGCCAATGAACACGCCGCTGAAGCAACCCAAAGACTGAATGGGTTTCTGGGCTGGCTGAAGTCAAACCATCCCGGCCGCTACCACTATATTACCGAGTTTGGCAAGCCGGTGATTCTGAACAATGGCATTGAGTTTGCCGCCACCTACCTGGTGATGTTGCTGGTGCTGGTTTTCCAGGGAGCCGGACGTTATGTCAGTCTGGATTATTTTGCCGGAAGGAAACTGCTGAACAAATAACGATCAGAAACGTCAGACAAGCGCTGACGTTTTTATCCTTTGTCATGCCAGTGGAAATACCCGGTCAATGTCTTCTGATAGAAAAGGCCGCCCTTTAGCGTTCACTGATGTACCAATAACCAGCGCATCGATGGCCAGCCTGTTATCCCGTTTCCGGAAGATTTTCTGTTTAAAACCAAATTTCAGTTTGGAAAGTCGCACGGGTTCTACTTCTACATAAAACTCGTCCCCGGGTACCAGCGACATTTTGTAATCCATCTCACTTCTCAGCACCACCAGATGAATTTTCTCTGCAGCCAGCCTGGCAAAGTCGATAGCGTTAGCGTGCAGAAACTCATGCCGTGCATGCTCCAGATAATTGAAATAGACACTGTTGTTGACGATTCCCTGCAGGTCGCACTCATAGTCGCGAACCTTCATCTCCAGACGGAATGACATGCTTTACTCCCTCGATCAATCGCTTGAAATGGATCACATCATCAGTGTATGGCGAGACTATGGCTTCTCATCTATTTTTACACAAGCTTAAGGGGATATGAGTTGCTCAATTGACAATAAATCCGCTCATTGGCCTAAAAAACCGGGATTGTAACCCTGATTACCCAAAGGCCTCTGATGTGCAACATGAAATGTTAAACAATAAAAACTGTCCATCGAAAATACCCAATGAAATCAAGAGCCACTGATTATTTAATATTCCTGTTAATCACATCCATTACCACAAGTCTTAATGCTGACGCAGGCATGGAGATCACCAACACTTATCAGCTGATACATGATCACCTGGCAAAAATCCACTCCGCAGATAAATACAAAAACGCCATAAACTCGCGTAACCAGAAACAGGAGTTACCTGAAATTCTTCTGTCCCCGGGAGAAAGACGCAGCATTCTTTTGCAAAATTTTTCCCGTACTCATAAAACGGGCAACGAGATAATGACCCATCATGCCGTTAAAGACCTGCATATTCTCAGTGGCACCGTACAAAACCCCGGACATAGCCTGCTCGGCAATTTAGGCTCTCCGATGACGGTCGCTGGTGAAATTATGCTGGCCAACCTGCTGATATCCCCAATTACGGATATAGAGGTTCTTGAAAAACGCCAAAACGCACTTCAATACTTGCTGGATCACCCCAAAGTCATCTTTCAGATTGAGGAGCAACTGATCCGCTATGCCGCGGATGAAGATGGACTCATTGCCCTGCTCGACCCTTCTGATGCCGTGAACAGCCCCCATTTTGATGAGATTGATTACCAGACATACATTCCGGGGCTCACCTCCGATGCCTTCTATGAAGAGATTGCCCGCCGATTAAACGACATCATTAGTGTTATGAGTGCATTGAATGTACCTATCGGCCTGATCGGGTCGACGCTGCTTGGCAAGTTTGACTCGCAATACGGAATTATTCATGGGCTTCTCAATTCAGCCATCAACCTGCCAGCCAATATGAACCTGGCCATCTCTGAAATGCACGATCACTTTCAGGGGCTTCCACCACCGGTCAAAATTTTCACCTTCGGTAGCTTTGCGGTACTGCAAATGATCGCCATTTATCAATCATACTGGCTCTTTCAGGATAATCGGGCCGCTTACACGTTTGTCATGGAGCGCAGCCGCAGACCCGGAAGAGCATTGGCCAGCGCCAGAGCACTAGAGCAACTGGCCCGGCATCACCCGGCCCTTGAGGATATTCTGGACCATGACAGCGGCTTCCTGAAATTTCGCAATTCCACCCAGATTCAGGAGATAGCCACACTGCTAAACGATGCGCCGGAGAAAACACCCGACACACTCGCCTATCTGGCAACCAACATGGGACGCTACAAAAGAAGCCTGGTGCTGCTGCGCCGAAACCACATCCCACTGATCAGGATTATGCAAGCCACCGGTGAGATTGATGCCTGGCTGACCGTTGCCAAGCTGCTGAGGTCGTCTTCTTACCGGGAAAATAATCCGTTGTGCTTTGCACAATATCAAGTATCAGCGCAACCGGGTATCGAGCTTCAAGGCTTCTGGAACCCTCTGCTCTCCCCTGCCATTGCGGTTTCCAATGACCTTGCCGCCAACCACGCCATAGCACCGACCAATATCATTATTACCGGGCCGAATGCTGCAGGAAAATCCAATGCCATGATTGCTGCTGCACTCAACGTCATTATGGCGCAGACACTGGGTATATCTCCGGCTGCGTCCTTTAAACTGACACCATTTTCCTTTATTCATACCGTCATTGAGCCTGAAATGATTACTGGCGTTTCCAGTTTCAGCGCAGAATCAAAACGCGCTATCAAGCTGCTGGAGGCATTACGCGCATTGGAGACTGGTCAGTTCAGCATTGCTTTTCTGGATGAAATTTTCAGCAATACCAGCCCTGAAGAAGGGGAGATCGGTGCACTCACCTATATAAAATCGATTGGCGATTTACCCGGGACGATCAGCATTTCTTCTACCCACTATGCCCGGCTGGCCTCACTGGCTGATCAGTTCCCGGACAGGTTTCAAAATCTTCATGTCAGCGCTGAGATCAACAGTGAAGGCCGCCTGCACTATGATTATGTCCTGAAACCCGGCTTCTCAACCCAGAACGTTGCCTTCCATATTCTCAAAGAGGAAGGCGTCCAGGAGGACTTTCTTGAAATTCTTCAAGATCTTCTTGATGTTCCCGGGGAGACGTTCCCGGAAACATCAGAAACTTTAATGCCTCTGCTTCCTGGGCCAGACCAGACTGAACCGGGCTCCCCCCAGGGGACTGTGGCTGACCAGCGCCCGCCCCCCATGCCAGTACATAATCCGCCGGACGATTGAGAGCCCCAGACCATAGCCTCCTGACTTGCGTGTTCTGCTGTCGTCCAGTCGGGAAAAAGCAGAAAATACCCGTTCCCACTGCTCTTCCGGAATCCCGGCCCCGTCATCATCCACATCAATACGACAAGTGTCCTGGGTGGATGAAAAACGCACCTGAACTTTACTGTCCGCATAGCGACAGGCATTGCCTACCAGGTTCTGTATCGCCCGATGAATATAGCGCCGGTCAATTTCGACAAACCGCCTCGGGTTTAACACATTGCAGGGAATATGCTCGATCTCAACCCGGTTCTGTAATCTGAGATGCTCGCCAACCACCTGGGCCACTACTTTATCAACGTCATGACGTTTCAAACGGAGGGTCGGGGTTCCCTGCTCCAGGTTGGCATAGGTCAGAAACTCATCCACCAGATGATCCAGTTCCTGGATATCCTGGTCCATGCCCTCCAGCTGGGCCTCCCGCGCTTCCTGTGTTCTGGCATCGGCAATCAAATCCAGGCCAAAGCGCAACCTTGCTACGGGGGTTCTTAATTCATGGGATACGCCATGAATCATCTCTTTTTGCAGACTCAGCAGACGCTGAATATGGTCGGCCATGGCATTAAACGCCATGGCCAGGCGACCAATGGAATCCGCCCCGCCAACATTAACCCGTACTTCAAAGTCTCCCCGGCTAAAGCGTGTCGCCGCTCTTTCCAGTTTTCGCAGCCGCTTCTCCATTCCCCTGACCAGGATATAGATGGCAAGGCTCAGAGAGATCAAGACGAACAGCCCCAGGGTCAGGATCAGTTTAAAAGGATAAGGGTTCAGTAATTTCAATGGACCAAGATGGAGTATCTGATCACTGTCCTTCATCTGGGCATAGAGCTGGAGCGATTCATCCCTGATGTTCAACACAGTCACAATACTGCCCTGCTGCAACTGGGTGTTTTGCAGGGGCGTTAACGACGTAGCGGAGTGAACAATGGACACAGGAAAGCTCAGCGATTCTCCGGATCGCTGAGCCAATACCGTCACTCGCTCATCCGCAGAGTAATGGCTGAGCAGGTGTCTGAGAAAAACAATGGTACCACTTGCCATTTGTTCAGATATCTCCGCCACCCGTCCCTGCAACAACCACCGGTCATCAATCAAGGCGGTAATAACTGCGGCCTTTTCCGTCAGCATCTGAACATCAATCCCCCCTAAAGAGAGCTGCTCAATCTCTTTAGGTGTGAAGTCGGATCGCTCCAAAGGCAACATTGAAAAAGGAATCGACAGTTTATGTCCCCACTCTCCCAGCCACTTATGCCGCTGCTCTTCTGGCATGGCGGCCAGTACTTCAGAGACGAGACGGAAGGTCCCTCGGGCCATATCTTCCCGGTACTCGGCCAATCGAACACCATTGACAATAGTGACCACTATGCCAGACAGCACTGAGACCAGAACCAGGGAAAACAGCAGGCCGCCATAGATACGAAGAAAAATACTGCTCATGACGCTATGCCAGCAACTTACTCATTTGTCACATGCTCTTCACAAAAAGATACCCTTTACTGCGCACCGTCTTGATCAGACGAGGGTGCATCGGGTCGTCGCCAATTTTGGGGCGAATGCGTGAAACCCTGACATCGATGGAACGGTCCTGACCGTCGTATTCAATCCCGCGCAACTGGGCAAAGATCTCTTCCCGGCTCAACACCCGGCCAGCATTTGAACAGAGCAGCCAGAGCAGATCAAATTCAGCGCTGGTGAGGTCGACGCTCTGGTCATCCAGCCAGGCCTCACGCATGGAGTTATCAACCACCAGCGCGCCAAAGCGAAGGCTATTCTGCACTTCCGGCTCGTCTTCTAACGGTGCCGAGCCCCTTCTCAGCAGGGCTCTTATACGGGCAAGCAATACTCTTGGACGGACCGGTTTGGCAACATAATCATCCGCACCCATTTCCAGCCCCAGCACTTCGTCAAGGTCATCGGTGCGGGCAGTCAGCATCAGTATCTGACCATGATACTGGCCTCGCACCCGGCGACAGATGGACACCCCATCTTCCCCCGGCAGCATCAGATCCAGTACCACCAGATCGGGGCGCTCACTCAAAATACGTTCAACGGCCTTACCACCATCACCTTCCACCGACACCTGAAGGCCATTATTTTCAAGATACTCACGGGTCAGGGTTGCCAGACGCTCATCATCCTCAACAATCAGGATGCGACCCGTTTCTGCATTATCCAAAGCCATTGTTTTACACCCCAGGGTTTAAGAGACGAAATATTGAAAGCGGCAAAAAACCGGCACTTCACTGGCAATCTGATGGTTTATGGGCCGTAGATGTTACACTACCGACGATCGAACGTCCTCCCCGGAACCGGAGCAGGCCCAAACATTTCTGAATCAACGTCCGGAAGCCAGAGTATTCATGATTTTTTTCTCCGAAGCGGACTCAGAATATTTTTTTATTTTGACAAAATCCCATCTTGAGCTTGCAAACTTCTCGTTCTGTCTGAAAAAGTTACCCGGGAGTTAGTGGGCACCAACACCGAAAGAAATCCACATCTTATCCACAGCAACCCCCCGCTTTTATCGGCTTGAATTTCTCCCGACTGCGCATTATCTTGTGTAGATAAACGGCCGCTACACTATATATGGTACCCCTCGCTGCTGAGTAACACATTGCCGCCTGAGCAACCCGGCATACCGGAAATGCCTCAGGCAACAGTCCAGCCAAACAGCGGATTTACTGTTGGCAGCAGCACATAACGGAAGAGCGGACGGTAATCAGGGAAGAATGCTTATACAGATTGTCAGCTGCGCGGCCTCGCGGTTCCGCCGCTACAGCCTGTCTCGCAGAGGCGGGGATCTGACTCATCAGGTATATCCCGGACAGATTCATAGTCTCACAGCCACCGCAGTGTACAGTGGCTGGCGATAAGACAGTGATGGACAGCACGTGCAGTAATACTGTCTGCTGGTCTGACCGGGCCATGAAGCGTGCTGCAAGGTCATTGATAGCCGCGCTTGATCAAGCGTGTTCATTGAATACACAGGTAAGGGCTGAATGAATAAAAATATCCTGGTCACCAAGCGTGACGGAGATAAGGAACAACTGGATCTTGAGAAGATCCATAAAGTGATTACATGGGCAGCCGAGGGCCTGGACAACGTCTCCGTTTCTGAAGTTGAACTTAAGTCTCACATACAGTTCTACGATGGCATCAAGACCACGGATATCCATGAAACACTGATCAAATCCGCTGCCGACCTGATTTCGGCCCAGGCTCCGGACTATCAGTATCTGGCTGCCCGCCTGGCCATCTTCCACCTGCGGAAAAAGGCCTACGGCCAGTTTGAACCGCCCGGACTGTATAGCCATGTGGTCAAACTGGTGGAGATGAAGAAGTATGACCAGCACCTCCTGACGGACTACAGTGAAGCTGAGTTTGATCAGATGGAACGCTTTATTGATCACCGCCGGGATATGAACTTCAGCTATGCAGCGGTCAAGCAACTTGAGGGCAAATACCTGGTGCAGAACCGGGTAACCGGCGAGTACTACGAGAGCCCCCAGATTCTGTACATGCTCATTGGTGCCTGCCTGTTTGCACAATACCCGAAAGAGACTCGCCTGGATTTCATTGAGCGTTTCTACCATGCGGTGTCCACCTTCAGACTCTCTCTGCCCACCCCGATCATGTCCGGGGTACGTACACCTACCCGTCAGTTCAGCTCTTGCGTACTGATTGAATGCGGGGACTCACTGGACTCCATCAATGCCACGTCCAGCGCTATTGTTAAATACGTCAGCCAGCGGGCGGGGATTGGTATCAACGCCGGTAATATTCGCGCCCTGGGCAGCCCGATCCGTGGGGGAGAAGCCTTCCATACCGGCTGTATCCCTTTCTACAAGCACTTCCAGACGGCCGTAAAATCGTGCTCTCAAGGTGGTGTTCGCGGTGGCGCAGCGACCCTCTTCTACCCGATCTGGCACCTGGAAGTTGAAAACCTGCTGGTTCTGAAAAACAACCGGGGGGTGGATGATAACCGCGTTCGCCACCTCGACTATGGCGTGCAGTTTAACAAGCTGATGTACCAGCGCCTGATCGAAGGCGGTAATATCACCCTCTTTTCACCCAGCGATGTGCCGGGACTTTATGATGCGTTCTTTGCTGACCAGGAAGCGTTTGAAAGGCTCTATAAGCAATATGAGCAGGACAGCAGCATCCGTAAGACCACGCTGAAGGCGATTGAACTCTTTTCACTGTTTGCCTCCGAGCGGGCCAGTACCGGGCGGATCTACCTGCAAAACGTCGATCACTGCAATACCCACAGCCCATTTGATCCGGCAGTGGCCCCGGTTCGCCAGAGTAACCTGTGCCTGGAAATTGCCCTGCCCACCAAACCCCTGGATCATATCCATGACGAAGAGGGCGAGATTGCCCTGTGCACCCTGGCCGCATTTAACCTGGGTGCCCTGAAGGATCTGGCAGAACTGGAAGAGTTGTCAGAACTGATTGTGCGTGCCCTCGACAGCCTGCTGGACTACCAGGACTACCCGGTTGCTGCTGCTTACAACTCAACCATGGGACGGCGTCCCCTGGGTGTCGGGGTGATTAACTTCGCCAACTACCTGGCCAAAAACAATGTCCGGTATTCGGATGGCTCCGCCAATGGCCTGACCCACCGCACCTTTGAAGCCATTCAATACTACCTGTTGAAAGCGTCAAACAAGCTGGCCAGAGAGAAAGGCACCTGCTCCAAATTCAATGAGACCACGTATGCCAAGGGTATCTTACCTATCGATACCTACAAACGTGACCTTGATACGGTTTGTGAAGAGTCCCTGCATCTTGACTGGGAAAGCTTGCGTGAGGAGATCAAGTCGTTCGGCCTGCGCAACTCAACACTGACCGCCCTGATGCCATCCGAGACATCATCCCAGATCAGTAACGCCACCAACGGTATTGAGCCGCCCCGGGGCTTTGTCAGCGTTAAGGCCAGCAAAGATGGCATTCTCAAGCAGGTTGTTCCTGATTTCGTCGAGCTTAAGGATCGTTATGAACTGCTCTGGAACATCCCGAACAACGATGGCTACCTTCAGCTGGTTGCCATCATGCAGAAGTTTGTCGACCAGACGATCTCAGCCAACACCAACTATGATCCCGGTCTCTTTGAAGGCGGCAAAGTTCCGATGAAGCTGCTGCTGAAAGACCTGCTGACCGCTTACAAACTGGGCGTAAAAACACTGTATTACCACAATACCCGTGATGGTGCCGCTGACGCTCAGAATGACATGGATGATGACTGCGCAGGGGGGGCCTGCAAAATCTGATGAACATCCCTTGTCAGAACTATTGATCAATAGCGAACAGCAATCCTGTCTATAGCGCAAATGCTTATAGATAAATAACGCGGTTCGCATCACTCTA